>NZ_SDHZ01000004.1:300000-414061 GCF_004118675.1 Filimonas effusa
ATATTAGGACGGAGACGAATACCTACAGGATAGCTATGACCGAATTTCTTACCAAACTTTTCAAGATTGGAAAGGCTGTCGATATTAATATTAACGCCCAGCGCTTTTGCTTCTTCAATTTCACTGAACGCAATACCGTTTGATGTATAGAGTACCCTTTCAGGTAAGAAACCTGCATACAGGGCCAGTTTTACTTCGTTGATGGAGCTGCAGTCAACATTGGCGCCCAGCTGTTTTACATGCTTAAGGATGTTGATGTTGGTCAATGCCTTACAGGCGTAAAAGAAAACAGTATTGCTGTTCCGGAAAGCGGAGCTTAGCTTACGGTACTGGTTTTCAATTGTTTCGGCGTGATATACATAAACCGGCGTGCCGTATTGCGTGGCAATGGCCGTAAGTTGTTCTTTGCTTAATGCTTCTGACATGTTCTGTTGTTATTGAGGCCGTTCTTCTTCATCCTGCAGATCATCGGGATCCTGGTCCTCCGGCGTATCATTGCCGGCATCAGCAGCAGGAGAGTGGTCCTCTTCTTGATTGGGGAGGGAATCGTCGTTATCGGTCGGGGTTTCTTCTTCCGGAAGCTCATCGCTGTCGGCTTCTTCTTCGCCGGCATTGGTGTGTCCCGCAGCTTCCTCGCCGTCTGTGGTTTCGTCGTTGGGGGCGCCTGCAGCGTCTTCAATGCCTGCATCGTCACCAGCGATACTTTCACTGTCTTCCTCGTGCGCTACGAGGTCGCCATTACTGTCTACCGCCAGCAAGGCATCTATTTCATCTTCCGAGGCGGGTAACTCGTCGGCGGCAAAAGCGGCTGTTTCTTCAGAGCCTTCTTCAGCGGCAATAAGATCGCTCATAATAGTAGGTGCAACCATTTGTTCGGCCAGTACCTCTTTTATTTTGGGAAGATCGGCGGCGGAGTTGATGCCGAAATAGTCCATAAACAGTTTGGAGGTGGAGTAGATCAATGGCTTGCCGGGTAACTCTTCGTTACGGCCGGTAATGATGATCAGCTCTTTTTCCAACAGTTTCTGAATGCTGTAATCGCTGTTCACACCGCGGATAGATTCTATTTCTCCCTTGGTGATGGGCTGTTTATAAGCAATAATGGCGAGGGTTTCGAGAGCGGCATTCGAAAGCCGCTTCAGAAACTTATCGCCATTTAGCTGTGCTACGGTCTTATGAAAATCTTTTTTCGTGAGAAACTGCCATCCGCCGCCACTTTCCCTTACTTCAAAAGGGTAAAATTCGGCCTGGTACTTTTCCCGGATACCTTCTATGGAGCTTTCAACCTGGTCAAGGGTAATACGTTGCTCCATGAAGCCAAAAGCATTATTTATCAGCTCTACTATCTCAAGGCTGGTCAAAGGCTTTTCACTGGCAAAGATCAACACTTCGATATGCGGAATGATTTCTGATAGTTCCATAGCCCCAATAATACTAATTTTTACACTGATGTCTAGCCTAAGGCTGCAGCACCACTTACGATTTCCGTTAATTCTGTGGTAATTGCGGCCTGACGGGCACGGTTGTAAGAAATTTTCAGTGACTTCAGCAGTTCATTCGCATTTTCGCTTGCTTTATCCATGGCGGTCATACGTGCACCATGTTCGCTGGCGTGGGCATCCAGAACTGCTTTGTAAAGCTGGATATTGAGGATTTTTGGCATGAGCTCGGCAATGAGCGTCTCCTTTTCCGGTTCAAAGATGAAATCCACCTTTTTAGCGCCTTCCTTAACGGGTTGTTTGGGAATAGGCAGGAAACGTTCTGTATTGAAGAGCTGCGTAGCAGCATTCTTGAATTCACTGTACACAATATCGATAGCGTCGAACTCATTATTCTGGAAGGCATTCATGGCTGCTTTGGCAGCTGCCTCTACGTTGCTGAAAGTAAGCTGCAGAAAAATGTCTTTAAAGGTGGCATCAGTTTTAAAACCGGCTCTGCTCATGGTTTCCCAGCCTTTTTTCCCAATGTTCCATATGGTTACATTGCCTTTGGCATACTGAGCGGCATATTTTTCCTGGATAGTGGCTTTCGCTGCTTTAACAACGTTGGTGTTGTAAGCGCCTGCCAGTCCGCGGTCGCTGGTAATAACAATCAACAGCACCTTTTCAACAGGCCTGTTCTCTGCCAGGTTCAGTTCCAGGGTTCCGTCTTCCACGCTGCTAACAATATTACTCAGCATTTCCTGCAGCTTCTGGGCATAAGGCCTCATTTGCAGAATGGCATCCTGTGCACGGCGCAATTTGGCGGCGCTCACCATTTTCATGGCTTTTGTGATTTGCTGAGAGCTTTGAACAGACTTAATGCGGTTACGAACCTCTTTTAACTGACCAGGCATAATGTATAATTATTATGTTGAGCCAGGTTCCGGGCTGCCGGAATCCAAGCCTTTAAATTGGACGCAAAAGTAGCAGAATTGAAGTAAATTTCTCTTCTTGACCGCGTTTATTTATTGCGGGAAAGAACACCCGTTAAATTTTTTGTTCCTTTAAAAAGCCAGACCTAAATGATTACCTTTGGTCCCCGCCGCCGTTTACAACCTGCCAATTTGGCTAAAACAGTGGGGTTGCATTGTTTTTGAGACACATGCATATCGAAAAAAAATCATCATGAAGCCGGAGTTAACGATCCCGGCATAAAACGACCATAATTCTATGCTAGGTTTTTTAAGCAAGTTACTGGGTGGTAATAAATCCGAAAAAGACATCAAGGTGATAGAGCCTGTGGTGGCACAGGTTAACCAATACTTTCAGCAGTATCAAAGCCTGTCAAATGATGAGCTTCGGGGTAAAACCGTGGAGTTCCGGCAGCGCATCCAGGAGCATGTTGCTTCAATAGATGCCGAAATTGCCGCAAAAAAACAGGAAGCTGACATATTGCCTGCCCAGGATGTTCAGGGTAAAGACGCCATTTATACAGAAGTAGATAAACTTAAAAAGGATAGGGATAAAAAACTCGAAGAAGCCCTGGAGCAGATCCTGCCCGAAGCCTTCGCTGTCATTAAAGAAACCGCCCGCCGTTTTAAAGAAAATACGGATGTCGTAGCTACTGCAACCCAGCTCGACCGCGATCTCAGCGTTAAAAAAGAATATGTTTCCATCAACGGCAACGAATCTGTCTTCAAAAATACCTGGAATGCCGCCGGAACTCAGGTGGTATGGAACATGGTTCATTATGATGTTCAGCTCATAGGTGGTGTCGTATTACACCAGGGTAAAATTGCCGAAATGGCTACCGGTGAAGGTAAAACACTGGTATCTACCTTACCAGCCTACCTCAACGCATTGGCCGGCGAAGGTATTCACATCGTAACCGTGAACGACTACCTTGCCCGTCGCGACAGTGAATGGAATGGCCCTATCTTCGAATGGCTGGGACTTACAGTTGATTGTATCGATAAACACCAGCCCAATACCGCTTCCCGCAGAAACGCCTACCTGGCGGATATCACTTACGGTACCAACAATGAATTCGGCTTCGACTATCTCCGCGATAACATGGTGCATACTCCCGAAGAAATGGTGCAGCGTAAACACCACTACGCCATGGTCGATGAGGTCGATAGCGTATTGATTGACGACGCCCGTACACCACTTATTATCTCCGGTCCTGTTGGGCATAGCGATAACACGCAGCAGTTCTTCGATCTTAAGCCAAGGATCGAGCGCGTGGTAGAAGTACAACGCCGTGCCGTTAACCAGTTCCTGAACGAAGCCAGGAAAAAACTGGCCGAAGGTGATGATGATCCCAAAAGCGGTGGCCTCGCATTGTTCCGCGCTTTCCGCGGTTTACCAAAGAACAGCGCTACCATTAAATATCTCAGCGAACCGGGTATCCGCGTGAAACTGCAGAAAGCAGAAAACTACTACCTGGCCGATCAGCAGCGTGAAATGCCTAAGGCGGATGCAGAATTGTATTTCTATATCGATGAGAAGAACAATTCAGTGGAACTTACCGACAAAGGTATCCAGCTGATCACAGGTGCAGGTGAAGATCCTAACTTCTTCATCATCCCGGATATCGCCGTAGCACTTGCCGAAACAGAAAACGGTAACTTCTCCGCTGAAGAAAAATTACAACGTAAAGAAACTTTACTGAACGAATACTCTGTTAAGGTAGATCGTATTCACACTGTACAGCAATTACTGAAAGCCTATACGCTTTTCGATAAGGATGTGGAGTATGTGGTACTCGACGGACAGGTGAAAATTGTAGATGAGCAAACAGGCCGTATCATGGAAGGCCGCCGTTACAGCGACGGTTTACACCAGGCTATTGAAGCAAAGGAAAATGTGAAGATCGAAGCTGCTACACAAACCTACGCTACCGTTACCCTGCAGAACTACTTCAGAATGTATCATAAGCTCGCTGGTATGACCGGTACCGCCGAAACAGAAGCAGCTGAGTTATGGGACATCTACAAACTCGACGTGGTAAGAGTACCAACCAACATTCCTGCCGTACGTATCGATGAGCAGGACCTGGTATTCAAAACCAAACGTGAGAAATATAAAGCGGTTATCGAAAAGATCATGGAGCTGCGCGATGCCGGCCGCCCTATCCTGGTAGGTACCACTTCCGTTGAAGTGAGTGAATTACTGAGCAGGATGTTAAGACAAAACCAGATCCCTCACAACGTATTGAACGCCAAGCAGCATGCCCGTGAAGCACAGGTTGTTGCCGAAGCAGGTTTACCGGGTAATATCACCATCGCCACCAACATGGCCGGTCGTGGTACCGATATCAAACTCGGACCCGGTGTAAAAGAAGCAGGTGGTCTGGCTATCCTGGGTACCGAACGCCACGAAAGCCGTCGCGTCGACAGGCAGTTACGTGGTCGTGCCGGTCGTCAGGGCGATCCGGGTTCTTCCCAGTTCTTTGTTTCCCTGGAAGATGATCTGATGCGTATGTTCGGCAGCGAACGTATCGCCAAGGTGATGGACTTTGCCGGTTATAAAGAAGGTGAAGTGATCCAGCACAGCATGATCACCAAGAGCATTGAACGTGCCCAGAAAAAAGTGGAAGAAAACAACTTCGGTATCCGTAAGCGTTTGCTGGAGTATGACGACGTAATGAACAAACAGCGTACTGTTATTTATACCAAGCGTAACCACGCGTTGTTTGGTGAAAGGCTGGCGCTGGACCTTGATAATGCTTTCTATGACGTGGCAGAGGGATTGGCAAACACGTTCAAGGAAAGCGGCGACTTCGATGGTCTGAAACTGGAACTGATCGTTAACTATGGCCTGGATACAACCCTTACTGCCGAAGACTTTGGCAGGTTGTCTGTTGCAGATCTGGCTAACCGTTTATATGATGAAGCTTCGGCAAACTATCAGCGTAAACGCAGTGATCTGGCAGAGCAGGCGCTGCCGGTGTTCCAGAATATCCGTCAGACACAGGGAAGCCATGTAGAGAATGTGGTAGTGCCTTTTACCGATGGAAGGCGCATGATCCAGACCCTGGCTCACCTGGATAAAACCTTACAGAACAATGGTCTCGAGCTGGCGAATTCACTGGAACGTACCGTTACCTTAGGCTTTATCGACGATGCCTGGAAAGAGCACCTGCGTGCGATGGACGATCTGAAACAGAGCGTTCAAACGGCACACTACGAACAAAAAGATCCGCTGGTTATTTATAAGCAGAACGCCTACATGCTGTTCCGCCAAATGGATAGCAGTGTTAACAAGGATATTGTAAACTTCCTGAGCCATGCCGGTATTCCGGTAGAGCAAAACCAGGATGGTGGCGTTCCTCCCCGGCAAATAAGGGAAGGACGTGAGCAGCGGACCGACATGAGCCGTATGCGTGCCAATAAGGAAGAGATAGATGCAGCAGGAAGTGATTATGCCGCTAATGAAAATGACTACTTCGATCCTTCAGAAGCCCCCAGACAGGAACCGGTTAAAGTAGGTCCTAAAATTGGCCGTAACGATCCTTGCCCTTGTGGTAGCGGTAAAAAATACAAACAATGTCATGGACGTGACCTTTAGTTAAATAAAGGTCTCATCAATATACGCTCCGGGTAAGTTTCGTTAAGAAGCTTACCCGGTTTTGTTTTGTTGACTATTACATTTATCCAAACAGGTTATTGGTAAAGTCGAACTTGATACGCGTCTGGAAGTTAGCGATGGTTTTAAAGATCTCTTTCAGCGTTAACTCGTCAATTTTTGTGAGGCTGTTCAGCAACACATAGTTGTCAGGCTCTTTTTTCTCCTTTAGTATTTGAGTGGCCTGTTTTTCAAGACGCATACCCATCAGGAAATAGTAGCCCTGCATGAGCTGAATAAAATCATCTTCCGTGAAAACGCCTTTGCTCTTTAATGCCTTGAGCCTGTCACCTGTATTCACTTCAAAGATGCGGTGTTTGAGCGCATACACCCTTACCAGGTCTACTATAGGTGTCATTGCCTTTTTTATATCGAACACCTCGTGTTTACCGCGTTTGAAAGTGCGGATATTCTTAAAGAAGGTAAGTGGCGGCTGATATTGTAATGCATTTTTAGCCATATGGAAAAACAACTTTTCCAATGGTTGCTGCAATTCTTTATCAAGAAACTCCCGTAGTTCATCCATGATAGTAGGATCGCCATAGATATAACGGCAGTCGAAGAAAGTTGAGAATTTGATCACCGTTTCAGGAACCGGCTCCATCATCCAGCTGTCGTAATTTCTTTTCCAATGTGAAAGTGAATGCGTCCAGTTGGGATTCTGTGCCATAAAACCTCCCGTGCAGTAGCTAAAGCCAATTGCATTGAGGCGGTCCGATACCATCTGGGCGAAGTTCAGGAAATACTCCCTTACCTCTTCGCGATGGTCATTGGCTTTGTCTTCGTAGATGATAGCATTATCCTGGTCTGTTTTCAGCGTTTGTTCTTTACGACCTTCGCTGCCCAGTACCATAAATACAAACTTGGCAGGTGGCTCTCCTACTATTGCTATTACATTCTGGATAACCTTTAACGCAATGGTATCGGAGATGGACGTAATGATCTGGTTAACGATAGCCGCAGATACATCGCTGTTCAGCAGTTGCGCTACCACGGCAGGCATTTGTTCCCATTTCCTTTTCAGTTCTTCTTCTGAATGGGTTTGCCGTACCGATTGTATAAACACCAGTGGCGACTCGGCCTGTTCGCCAAGCAATTTATTTCGGCTGATGGAGCCGGTATATTTGCCATCCTTTTCAATGAGCAGGTACCTTGTTTTGGTACGGAACATCATTAATATGGCTTCATAAACATGTGTATTGGAAGGAATGGATACAATGGGGTTGTCCATGATATCCTTGACAGGTATGCTTGTATCGCCCCTGGCGGCCACCACTTTGTCGCGCAGGGTGATATCAGTAACATAACCTATGATCTTCTTTTGGGCGTTGGTAACAAAAATACAGCTGATCTTGTGGCTTGCCATTGCTATGGCTGCTTCGTAAGCCGGTGTGTTTTCATCGCAGCTGGTTATTTCACGCTGCTCGATACCCTCTATGGTCTTTGTATATAATTCATTCATGCGAGATAAGCGATTAAGGCAGATACTCCTCCACCTATTAATATGGCAACCAATCCCCAGCCTGCGCGGGAAGCAGCGGCAGTGGCTTTTGCCAGTATCGCCTGCTGTTGTACAATTTTTTGTTCCGTGAAATCGCCGCGTTTAACGAGTTCAAAGAAACAAGCTGCAGTAGCATTTACATCCGCCAATGCATTATGTTGGTTTTCAAGCGCTTTATTAAAAAGAATCGTATAGAGCTCACCCAATCTCAGGTGTTTTACTTCCGGACTCCTGGAAAGATAAGTGGTGGCCTGCATAGTACAGAACTTGGGTAATACACTCAGAATATTGGCAATACCTGAACGGTAAAATTCGGCACTGGCAACATGAAAGTCCAGTTCCATAAAATGACCGATTACCATAGGATTGTATTTCGCCAGGTCGGCTGCCAGTTTGTTCATTACCGTAACACGGGGCAAACCGTTTTCCATTCTGAATGTATCGCTGATCCCATGTACCTGGAATGCAGATTCTGTTGTCGTGAAATCGTTATTATTGATAAAATGGTTTTCTTCCTTTATTTTTTGTCCGCTTTTCGAATAAATGATCCAGGCTACCTGAACTGCATGGGGCCAGTTGCCCTCTGTTGAATAAGGTTTGTCCCATTTCCGGGGCAGGCCAGACGCCTCTGTATCTATGAAAAGCAAATAATCGTTCACGGCAACATTTTACTCAACAAACCTACGTATTTTTCACCGTAACTGGTTAAATAGTAACGTAGATCTATACCTTATGCATATGAAAATATACCTGTTCCTGCCCATATTCCTGTTTTTCTGCTTCAGCGCCGAAGCACAACGTACCGATACCTCCCTGCAGGCCCGCAATGCAAAGCAGGATAGCCTGCTTATGTGGCAATCGCAGCAACTGCAGCAAATGGAAGCGCTGCGGGCAGCGGATTCCATCCGGCGGATGTCCCTCGAGCAGCAGCTCAACAGCCTGAAGGCTACCGATAATTACAAAAAGGACGAACTGGTAAAAGAGCTCACGGAGCTGCGCAAAAGAGACGCGCTGCAAAAAGAAACCCAGCGGCAAAAGATCGACTCACTGCGCCGGTTTGTGAAGGGAGTGCCAGTCATTTTCTTCCAGGATACCCTGCTTACCATTTATGACAGACATGGCAGCTTCTCGCCACGTGAAAGAGCGGTAGCACTGCTTGAGCGTCTGGAGAAATTAAGTCGTGATCATTTCTTTCATCCCGATTCGCTGAAGATCATTCCATCCGGGGCAACCGCCGACCTGGCCTATAATGAAATGATCCTGCTGGGTATCTCCGATAATGATGCGTTGTGGATGCAGATGCCGGCAACAGAACTTGCTGCTTTATATAAAGAACGGATCGCTACTGCACTTTTGAAATATAAGGAAGCTACCAGCTGGAAAACCATACTCAAAGAAACATTGCTTGCAGCATTGGTGATTGCCGTGTTGCTGCTCATCGTTAGTGTCACCGGCCGCGTGTTAAAACGGATAAAGCGCAGGATCATCGCAGAAAAAGGAAAGCGTATCAATGGCATCCGTATCCGCAATTATGCGCTTTTTGATGTGGAAAGAGAAGCTGCTTTTCTGGCCCTTGCAGCAAATGTAATACGATGGATCATCCTGTTGATCGTAGGTTATTTTGCGTTGCTGGTATTGTTTGGCATTTTTCCATGGACCGAACATTTTGCCGATAACCTGTTACGTTATTTCCTGACCCCCTTGAAACATATTGTCATCAGCATACGCGATTACCTGCCCAACCTGGTAACCATTGTGGTGATCTGCATTGTATTCAGACTGCTGCTGAAAGGTGTTCGTTTTCTCAAAACAGAAATAGAAAGCGGGGCATTACATATCAGCGGGTTTTATCCTGACTGGGCAAACCCTACTTACCAGATCATAAGAGTGCTTGTATTGGCGTTTATGACGATTGTAATTTTTCCTTATCTGCCGGGTTCCGACTCTGCTGTTTTTAAAGGTGTATCCGTTTTTGTGGGGGTCATTTTCACCTTTGGATCAGCAGGCGCCTTGGGAAATGTGGTATCAGGCGTTGTGCTTACTTATATGCGTTCGTTTAAAATCGGCGACAGAGTTCAGATAGGGGATATTACAGGCGATGTTATAGAAAAATCATTGCTGGTAACAAGATTGAGGACTATTAAAAACGAAATCATCTCCATCCCCAATTCAACAGTGATGAGCAGCCATACCATTAACTATAGCAGTGATGCGGTTGGTAAAGGGCTTATAATACATGCAACTGTTACCATAGGATATGATGTGCCGTGGCAGCAGGTGCATAAGTTACTGATAAGGGCGGCAGAGGAAACTCCGCTGATAGAGAAAACACCTCCGCCTTTTGTGTTGCAGACAGGACTTGATGATTTTTATATCCGGTACGAGATCAATGGTTATACAAAGCATCCTAATAACCAGGCACAGATCTATTCAGATCTCTATAAACGGGTACTCGATGTATTTAAAGAGGCAGATATAGAAGTGATGTCGCCACAATACTATGTCGTGCGAAACGGAAACGAAACTGATAACAGTAAATAATGTTATAGCATAACAATTCCATAGTTATGTAAAGAGAAAACTAATAGTTGTAAATAGTTGTGTAGCGTTTAATGTGACTGAGGGCTTTAACGGAAAATTGGGAAGTGAAGATTAGGATATATTCTAAAATATTTCCAAATTGTTTCATATAACCATTAACCTTTACACCCTCTCGAACCTTTAAAATGAATAAATTATCAGCAACGCTTGTGTGCCTGGTATTTGTGTGTGTGTCCTTTGGCCAGTCTGCGACAATGAAGGGCCAGCTTTTAGATAGCTTCAACCAACAAAGAATGCCCAATGCAGCCGTAGCATTGTTGCATGCAAAAGATTCGGTCATGTATGCTTTTGAGCGTACAGATGCCGGCGGTAATTTTAATTTTAAACAGGTGAATCCCGGTAAGTACGTATTACTGATTACTGCTCCCAACTATGCGGATTATGCCGATACGTTTATGCTGGCGGAAAATGCAAACCTGGATCTGAAAACAATACCGCTGTTGTTGAAAGCAAGATTGCTTGAAGATGTCGTAGTACGGCAAACAGTTGCTGCCATTAAGATCAAAGGCGATACTACAGAATTTAAAGCAGACAGTTTCCAGGTAAGAGCAAATGCAAGTGTGGAAGAGCTGCTGAAAAAACTGCCGGGTATTAAGGTGGACAAAGACGGAAAGATCTCGGTGTTTGGCGAAACAGTAGAACGTGTATTGGTCGATGGAGAAGAATTCTTTGGAAATGATCCAACACTTGTAACACAGAACCTGCGTGCCGATATGGTTGATAAGGTACAGGTATATGATAAAAAATCGGACCAGGCAACTTTTACAGGTATAGAAGATGGGGAACGATCGAAGACCATCAACCTTAAACTCAAAGAAGATAAAAAAAGAGGGTACTTCGGAAAGCTGAATATAGGCAGGGGCACCGATGGCTTTTACGATATGCAGGCTATGTTTAACCTGTTCCGTAATAAAGAACGTTTGTCTGTATTTGGCATTTCTTCCACCACCGGAACTATGGGACTTAACTGGCAGGATGAAGGTAAGTTCGGGCAGGCAGAGGAGCTCAACTATAATGAGGAAGAGGGCTATTTCACTGGTTCCGACAACTGGGATGGTTTATGGGCAGGTTATTATGATAACCGTGGGTTACCTGATACCAAAACCGCCGGAGTACACTACGATACCAAATGGGATGGCGACAAACAGAAGCTGAACGGCAATTATAAAATGCAGGATCTTACTATTGTAGGGCAAAGCACACAAAACACGCAGTATTTGCTGCCAGACAGTTCTTACTATAATAACTCTGTTCAGTCATTTAGTAACCAGGCGCTGAGGCATAATGTTAACGGTGCTTACGACTGGCAGGTAGATTCCAGTTCTTCTTTCAAAGTAACGGCCCTGGGAACATGGGAACATAAAGAAACAACGGAAGATAATAGCAGCAACTCACTGGCAATGGATAAGTCGCTGGTAAACCAAAACAACCGCAGAACTACCAATGAAGGAGATGCCCGCGTGTTTAACAGCGATATGATATGGCGTAAAAAGTATCGCAAAACAGGCCGGTCGCTTTCTGCAGCGTTCAGCCAGAAATACAGGAGTAACGAAGGCGAGGGATATCTCAGATCCAATACGTCGTTTTATAATATATCGGGAACACTGGATTCAACACAGTTCATCGATCAGTTGAAAGTCAACAGGTCGGAGCGACTAACACTGGATGGCAATGTGACCTATTCAGAACCGCTGTCGGCAACCAGTTTCCTTATTGCAAATTATGGGGTTGTAGTTGATAACAATGATGCATTACGGAGTTCTTACAATAAAATAAATGATAAATATGAGCTTCTGGATAGCACTTATAGTAGCAATTATCGCTTTAATATTTTTACTCATAAGGGGGGGCTTTCTTATAAATACGTAAAGAATAAAATTCGTGTAAGCATAGGGGGAAACATAGGTGTTACTTCCTTCCGGCAAAACGATCTTTATCGGAATAATATCCGTACCAGGGATTTCATCAACTGGTTCCCGAAGGCCAGTTTAAATTACACTATCGGCAAAACCGGCGCCTTTGTAGCGCGTTATGAAGGCAGAACCCAGCAGCCTAATATTAATGATATTCAGCCTTTGCAGGCGAATGATAATCCTTTGTTTATTACAATGGGCAATCCCGATCTAAAGCCTTCTTTTAATAATCGCATTGAACTCAATTACAGAAGTTACCAGGCTTTAAAACAACGATTCCTTTATACCGGTATGTACCTTTCAAGTACCAATAATGCCATCAGCTGGAAAAATACAATTGATGAAGCAGGTAAAACATTTAGGCAGGCCGTGAACCTTAACGGAAACTGGAATACCAGCTTCCGGGCAATGTACGGTTTCAAGCTTAAGAAACTGAACCTGGATCTGCGTCCTGGTTTTAACGTTTCTTATGGCCGCACCGTTAATTATGTGAATGGATTACTCGGTAAGAACAACAATACTGCCGGCAATATAGACCTGAGTATTGGCAGGAGCAGTGAAAAGGTTGAATTCTATGTTTATGGATCGCTGTCCTATACGCATAGCAAATCTTCACTTCAGTTACAGCAGCGTACCAACTACTGGACATCCTATATCGAGCCGGGAATATCATGGAAGCTGCCCTGGCGCCTGGTGCTGGCAACCGATATGAACATAAGTCTGAGGCAAAAGCTGACACCCGATGAGCCTGATAATAATGTAGTATTATGGAAGGCGTCGATAGAAAAAAAGTTCATGAAGAGTGAAGCGCTCAGCCTGAAAGTGTCGGTGAATGACATCCTTAACCAGAACAACGGTTTCAACAGAAGTGCTAACAATAACATGATATCACAATCTACCTATACCACTATCCGCCGTTATGGCCAGTTATCTGTCATCTGGAACTTTAATAAAATGGGAGGCGTCACTAAATAAACTATTATGAGATCTTTTATTTTTTTGATAATACTGGTTAGTCTGTCCGCGTTTCAAACGGGCAAGACACAAAACGCCATTTATCTTTCTGAAGGCAGCATTGAATTTGAAAAAAAGGTGCATACACATGCGCGTTTGGAAAAGGATGATATGTTTGACGAAGCGATAAAAAAGACGGTCCCTAAATTCAGAACAACCTATCATAATCTTTTCTTCCGTGGTCAAACTACCCTTTACAAGCCCGGGCGTGCTGTGCCGGTACAGGGGCCTGCCGGTTTTGGCGGCGCTGCGGCGGAAGACAATATTGTTTACAGCTTACTCGATAAACAATTGTATACCGGGCAGAAAGAGATCTTTGATCAGCGGTACCTGGTGGCCGACAGTACCAGGAAGATCAAGTGGAAGATCACCACTGAAACCCGTATGATCGCAGGCTTTGAATGCCGCAGGGCCAATGCTTTGTTTCTCGATTCCGTTTACATTGTAGCTTATTATACCGATGCGATACTTACCCGTGGCGGCCCTGAGTCTGTCAGTGGTTTGCCGGGCATGATATTGGGGCTGGCCATACCCAGTGAACATATCACCTGGTTTGCCACCAAAGTAACTGCTGAACCGGTAAGTGATAAACTGCTGGTGCCTCCTTCAAAAGGGAAGCAGGTAACTTACCGGCAGTTACTCGATGACCTGAAAACAGGTTTGAAAGATTGGGGCGATTGGGCAAAACGAGCTATTATGGCAGCGATGCTGTAGATTTGTGCCCTAATATCTAACAGATGATACAGGTTCATTCTTACATCGACCATACTATATTAAAACCCACCACTTTAGTTGCTGATATTGAAAAGGTTTGCGAAGAAGCAAAAACCTATTCCTTTGCTGCAGTATGTGTGCCGCCTCCTTTTGTAAAACTGGCGAAACAGTTACTCGAAGGAAGCAGCATTAAAGTGGCTACCGTAATAGGATTCCCTTTTGGCTATTCCGCTATTGAAGCCAAAATCGCTGAAATATTACTGGCTATTGTAGATGGCGCCGATGAACTGGATGTTGTTATCAACCTCATTGCACTGAAGAATAACGACTGGCAGTACCTGGCCAATGAAATCAACCACATCATGCCTGTGATAAGAGGCAAGAATAAAGTGGTGAAATTTATTGTGGAATCGGGTATCCTCACCAACGATGAGATCATCAAATGCTGTGATATTTATGGCGCGGCAGGTATCGATTTCATGAAAACCTCTACCGGTTATGCCGAAACCGGCGCTACTGTTGAAGCGGTAGCGTTAATGCGTAAACATTTACCCGAAGCGATACAAATAAAGGCCTCCGGCGGTATCCGCACCTACGAGTTTGCGGTACAGCTCATAGAAGCCGGCGCTACCCGCCTGGGATGCAGTGCCAGTGTGGCTATCAGCAAACAGGAAGCCGCATCCGGCGCTGCCGGCTACTAAGTAAATTTTACTTTGTAAATTGCAGTATCATGAAACACTTGAGTTTTTTGCTGGTTTTCGTTTTCAGTTTCCTGTCTCATTACGGGCAGGACAGCATTGTGGTGCATAAAGATGCCCGCCTGGATATCTTAAGCGCCAAACAGGCTGCTGTCAATAAACTTACTTCCAAACTCACGAATGGAGGGATGTACCGTGGTTATCGCTTACAGATCATGAATACCCGGAGCCGCGAACAGGCATTCCAGGCAAAGGCCGACGTGTTTTCGCGTTTTCCTGAATACAAAGCCTATCTTACTTTCCAGTCTCCCTACTTTAAGGTGAGGGTAGGCGATTTTATGGATAAATCCGATGCGGAAGCTGCGCGGAAAACGCTCTCCAGGTATTATCCCCAGGGAGTATATGTAGTAGAAGATGCAGTAGAATACACACCTCCTGCTGAAGATGCGGATTTGTCAGAATGATAAACAGATGAAGAAATGTTAGAACAGAAGATAAAAGCATTAGCCCAGGCATATGCCGGTGAATTTGTTGCCGTACGACAACATTTGCACGCGCATCCTGAGCTGAGCTACCAGGAATTTGAAACATCAGCGTTTGTAAAAGAAAAACTCAGTTCCTGGGGTATCCCTTTCGAAGTAAAAGCAACCACCGGCATCGTAGGTATTATCGAAGGGCGCAACCCGGCTTCCCGTATCATCGCTTTACGGGCCGATATGGATGCCCTGCCCATTGAAGAAGAGAACGATGTACCCTACCGCTCGCAGCACAAAGGCGTTATGCATGCCTGCGGGCACGATGTGCATACTACCTGCCTGCTGGGCGCCGCAAAAATATTATGCGGAACAAAGAACGAGTGGGAGGGAACCGTTAAGTTATTGTTCCAGCCGGGCGAAGAACGTAACCCCGGCGGCGCCAGTTATATGATCAGGGAAGGCGCGCTTGAAAACCCCCGTCCCCAGGGTATCATCGGACTGCATGTGCACCCCGGCCTGGAAGCGGGAAAACTGAGCTTCCGCAAAGGCAGGGTAATGGCAAGCGCCGATGAATTATATGTGACCATAAAAAGCAAGGGCGGGCATGCTGCCGCACCTCATTTAACTATAGATACCATACTGGTGGCGTCGCAGCTGATCGTTAACCTGCAACAGGTCATCAGCAGGAACAACAACCCTTTATCTCCATCGGTGTTGTCTATCTGCTCCTTCCAGGGCGGATTCACCACCAATGTCATCCCCAGCGAAGTAAAACTCATGGGTACCTTCCGGGCTATGGACGAGGTATGGCGCTTCCAGGCGCACGAACTCATCCGCAAACAGGTAGAAGGCCTGGCGCTGGCCACGGGAGCCGAAATAGACCTGCATATAGATGTAGGTTATCCTACGGTTGACAACGACCCTGTTTTAACTGGCGAAGCCTGGACAAAAGCAGAGGAATACCTTGGCGCGGCCAATGTTTCGGAAACCGAAATGCGTATGGGTGCGGAAGATTTTGGCTATTACACCCAGGTGATCCCCGGTTGTTTTTACCGTCTTGGTGTTCGCAACGAAGTGCGTGGTATTGTTCACAACGTGCATACCCCCCGTTTCGACGTCGATGAATCGGCTATTGAAACCGGTATGGGCATGATGGCCTGGCTGGGAGCCACCGTTCAGGGCGCTGTTTAATACCAGAAACGCCGTTTAGTATTTATTTAGCAGGAACCGGCCTTTTTTTGACCAACATGCCCTGTAGCACAGGCAAGTGGGTGGAAAATCGTACTAACAACTGATAATATTGTATTTTGCGGTCCTGATTGCCGGCAGAGCTTATAGTATCCCCGTTATGATACTATCCCCTCCAGGAATAGGGGAGCCGGCTAAAAAAACGAATAATGGACAAACAGAAAGAACTGCGGAGACAGCAGGCATTGGAGTACCATGCCAATGGCCGTCCCGGTAAGATCGAAGTCATCCCTACCAAAGAAGCGAAAACACAGCGCGATCTGGCACTCGCTTACAGTCCGGGAGTAGCAGAACCCTGTAAAGAAATTTTCAACAACAAAGAAGACGTTTACAAATACACCTCCAAGGGCAACCTGGTAGGCGTTATCAGTAACGGTACGGCCGTACTGGGCCTGGGCGATATAGGCCCTGAAGCCGGTAAGCCCGTGATGGAAGGAAAAGGTGTATTGTTCAAGATCTTCGCCGACATAGATGTATTCGACATCGAGATCAATGAAAAAGACCCGGTGAAATTTGTAGAGATCGTGAAATCGCTGGAACCCACTTTCGGCGGTATCAACCTCGAAGATATCAAGGCCCCGGAATGCTTTTACATCGAGAAAGCACTACGCGAGCAACTGAATATTCCTGTGATGCACGACGACCAGCATGGCACCGCTATCATCAGCGGCGCAGCGCTGTTGAATGCACTGGAAATACAGAAGAAAAAAATAGAAAAGGCAAAATTCGTGATCAACGGCGCCGGCGCGGCCGCCATGGCCTGCGTGCAGATCTATATATCGTTAGGCGCCCGTTACGAGAACTTTACCATGTTTGATAAAGACGGTGTTTTACATGCCGAACGCAACGACCTCGACGAGATCAAACAGAAGTTCGCCATCAAAAGACCGGATATCACACTCGACAAAGCCATGAAGGATGCCGATGTATTTGTAGGTTTAAGCGTAGGCAACGTGGTAACGCCCGAGATGATCAAAAGCATGGCTAAGAACCCGATCGTTTTTGCGATGGCCAACCCCGAGCCGGAGATCACCTACGAAGCCGCCACCGCCGCACGTAAGGATATCATCATGGCAACAGGCCGCAGCGATTATCCCAACATGGTGAACAACGTACTGGGTTTCCCCTTTATCTTCCGTGGTGCACTTGACGTAAGAGCCAAAGAAATCAATGAAGCCATGAAGCTGGCTGCCGTAAAAGCACTGGCCGACCTGGCAAAGACGCCGGTACCCGATATCGTGAACCTGGCCTATAACCAGAAATCGATGTCTTTCGGTCCGGAATATATTATACCCAAACCGCTCGATCCGCGTTTGCTGGCAACCGTATCGCCTGCCGTAGCGCAGGCAGCCATCAGCAGCGGCGTGGCGCAGAAAGTAATTGAAGACTGGGATGCCTACACTGTAGAGCTCAATAAACGCCTTGGTCTCGATAACCAGATCATGCGCATACTGGGCACCAAAGCAAGGCGCGATCCCAAACGTATTGTATTTGCGGAAGCAGATAACCAGAAGATCTTAAAAGCGGCAAGTATCGTCTACGACGAAGGTATCGGTTTCCCCATCCTGCTGGGTGAAGAAGCCAGGATCCGCGCTATCGCCGAAGAAAATAATCTAGATATCAGCGACCTGCCGATCATCGATACCAGGAGCGATGCCAGCGAAGCAAAACGCAATGAATACGGCGAAATATTCTTTAAAAAGCGCCAGCGCAAAGGCTTCAACATTTATGAGAGCAAGAAGATCATGAAAGACCGTAACCATTACGGTTGTATGATGGTGGAAATGGGAGATGCCGAAGCCATGATCTCGGGCCTGACAAGGAACTATGCCGAAGCCATCCGTCCTGCGCTCCAGATCATTGGTACCGATGAAGGTGTGAAAAAGATTGCCGGTATGTACCTGCTGCTCACCAAAAAAGGACCTTTATTCCTGGCCGATACCACGGTAAACTTCAATCCTACCGCCGAAGAACTGGCCGATATTGCGCTGCTGGTAGCCAAGGAAGTACGCACCTTCAATTTCACCCCCAGGATCGCGATGCTCAGCTACAGCAATTTTGGCAGCAATAACAGTCCCGAAGCACACCTGATGGCCGAAGCTACCCGTATCCTGCGCCAGCGTAATCCTTCGCTGGTAGTGGATGGCGAAATGCAGGCGTCCCTGGCCTTCGATAAAAAGGTGCTGAAAGACAACTATCCGTTCAGCGAACTGGTCGATGAAGATGTGAACACACTTATCTTCCCCAACCTGTCTGCCGGCAATATTGCCTATAATTTGTTGAAAGAAGTTGGGGGCGCCGACGCTATTGGCCCGATTTTGTTAGGGTTAAAAAAGCCGGTTCACGTCCTTCAATTGGGGAGTTCTGTGCGCAGTATTATCAATATGGCTAATATTGCCGTTGTAGATGCCCAGCTGAAATGTAAAGCCGATACCGGGGAGCAGATCCAGCGTTCGCCCTGGTGGAAAAGTTTAAAGAACAGGAAGAAATAACTTAATAGCGTAGTTCATGCACGTTTTAACACATATAGGCACGTATCTGAAGTTGATGAGGGGCATGTTTTCCCTTCCCGAAAACAAAAAAATGTACTGGCAGGAATTCATGCACCAGTGCAGCGAAATCGGTTTTGGCGCGTTACCTATTGTGTTGATCATCTCCTTTTTCCTGGGTGCGGTAACCACGGTTCAAACAGCTTACCAGCTGGTAAGTCCGCTGATCCCGAAAACTACCATTTCCATGATCGTACGCGATACCATCATGCTGGAATTATCTCCAACCGTAGTTTGTATTGTATTAGCCGGTGTAATAGGCAGTAAAATAGCCAGTGAGCTGGGTAATATGCGCGTGAGCGAACAAATAGACGCGCTGGAGATCATGGGTATCAATTCAAAGAGTTACCTGGTAGCCCCTAAAATAGTAGGCTCCCTGGTAGTGATCCCTGCGCTTATCGTGATCTCTATGTTCCTCGCCTTATGGGGTGGTCGTGTAGCAGGATCCCTTTCTGGTATCTTGTCCAATGATAGCTTCGATATAGGCCTCCGTCAGAACTTTAAACCCTTTAACGTATGGTTCGCCCTGATCAAAGCCTACACCTTCGGCTTCCTCATCAGTAGCGTATCAGCTTATTTTGGTTATTACGTAAAAGGTGGCGCACTCGAAATTGGTCGCGCAAGTACCACGGCAGTGATCGTAAGCTGTATCCTTATTCTTCTTGCAGATTACATACTGGCAGCATTGCTGCTGTAGCAGCTGGTTGATAAACCTGAATGACTTCAAAACAGAACCCTTGTTACAACTGCATGTTGCAGCCATAACAAGGGTTCTGTTTTTTTATATTGCCTGAAAGAAATAGATTCTAATAACCAGGATTGTTCGGGAGCAGTTTCTTGTTGATGTCTATGTCCGACTGCGGTACTGGCCACAACCATCCCTTGCTGGCATCAAATGCCCGCGTTTCTATTTTTATCTGCTTGAACGTCCAGGTCGAGGGGCTGGAAGGGTTCGACAATAAAGATTTATCATAGCCATAAACATCATGTACCAGGCTTACATCCTGCCACCGCAACATGTCGGCATAGCGGGTTCCTTCGTTATAGAATTCCACCCTCCTTTCATGACGCACGATCGCACGCAACTGGCTTTGATTAAGTCCTGTGCCTTCTACCGATTCAACAGAGGGCATATTTACCCTTGCTCTTACCTTATCGATGAGTGTATAGATCTCTTGTGCAGTGCTGCCTGATTCTATGAGCGCTTCAGCACGCATCAGGTAAATGTCGGCATAACGCATCAGGATGGTATTTAAAGAGTTGTTGTTCACATCTGCAATACCAATACTGGCATATTTCCGGGGCCTTGCACCGCAGGGTACCTGGTCGTCCCTGGGTATAAAAATGGCGGAGCCGAACTGCGAACCGGGTAATACTACCGAGGCTGCCAGGCGGGAATCACGGTTTTTATAAGGATCCTGGTCATTGTAACCCGAACTGCTGTTGGTGATCGGCAGGCCGTTGGTCATGTAATAAGAGTTGATAAGATCCGCTGTAACGTTTGCGGTTGGCCAGTTACTCAACGATAATGCGGCAGTAGGCCATGGTTGAGACTGTGTTGTTGGGATATATTGTATATCGAAGATCACTTCAATATTATTTTCATGTGACTCACTGAATAACCCGGCATAATCGGAATACAGATCGTATACGCCAAGGTCTATCACATCCTTGGCCGCCTGCGCAGCATCAGCCCATTTTTGATTATACAGCAGTATTCTTGCTTTGTAGGCAAGTGCGGCTCCCTTCGTAGCGCGTCCTACATCGGATCCGGAATAGGAGGCGGGTAGTACCGCCGCTGCATCTGTAAAATCAGATAACACCTGCGTTAGTACCGTAGCTTTCGCGGTTCGTGATACATAAGCATCTGACAAAGGCAGGACCTTTGTTATCAGGGGTACATCGCCAAAATAAGTGATAAGGTCCGCATAGGCATAACCCCTCAGGAACCTGGCTTCTGCCGACATAGCTGTTTTTACGCTTTCACTTACCGATGCAGCGCTGATATCCTGTAAAAATTCATTAGCCCTGGATATAATCGCAAAGTCCTGCGACCATTTGGCGCCCGGCGCCCAGCTCGATGAGTTGGTAAGCCATTCCCCAACTTCTTTCGAACCCTGCCATGAATCCTGGCAGTAGCCATTGTCCGACATATAATCGTACTGGTAGAAATGAGTGGGAGTAGCATTTGGCTGAATAGCGTTATAAATACCTATCAGCGCCATTTTACATTGCGTTTCGTTCTGGAAGAACGTGGAAGGAGATAATCTGTCTTCGGGCGTTTTATCCAGCAGGTCTTTCTTACAACCGGATAAATACAATACAGATGATACGATGAGAATTTTATGTAGATTTTTCATGATCTGCTCTTTTAAAAGTTAACATTTACACCCACCGTAGTTACGCGTACCTGTGGAAATGCCTGCGCTCTTACCTGGTCTACTGTTTGCTCAGGATCAAACCCTTTGAATTTGGTGATAGTAAAGGCATTTTGCATGTTACCATAGATCCTAAGCGACTTGATGCCTGCTTTTGATAATACCTTGGGGCTAATGGAATAACCTAGCTCAATATTCTTCATCCGCAGGTAGGAAGCATTATCCATATAGAAGGAAGAATGAATATTATTGCGTACACCATCTAATGACAAGCTGGGCAGTGTCTGAGACGGATTCTCCGGTGTCCATCTGTTAAGCCACCACGAGCCCATATTTGCAAAGCCGCTGAACGGCGTTGCAATTTCATAATAGGTATATCCCTGTATACCCTGAACGCCTTGTAAAAAACAGCCCAGGTCAAATCCTTTCCATTCAACGCTAAAATTGAAACCATAAGTAAGATCAGGAAACTGGCTGCCTATTATCCGCCTGTCATTGGTCATATCAACCATACCGTCTCCGCTGAAATCCTTGTACTTGATATCACCGGGCCGGGCAGTATAATTGGTTACCTGTACTACACCAGGCTTGATCGTATAATTACGGCTTGCATAAGGTATGGACGGGTCGCTGTTGTTCTGCCATGTAAAGTCCGAGATCTGGTAAATGCCATCCATTTGATAACCATAAAATGAATTGATGGCTGCGCCCACTTTAATGGCTTTCGGAGAAGTAAGCTGCTCGGCTACATTCATTTTAGTGATCCTGTTGATAATATGAGAAGCATTGAACCCTACTCTTAGTTTAATGCCATTGGCAAATTGTGTTCTGTAGTTGATACTTCCTTCTATACCCTTGTTCTGCACCTCTCCGGCGTTGGCATAAGGAGCCGATTGCGCCATAGTAAGCGGTATCTGCTGTACCAGCAGCAGGTTCTTGGTTTTCTTATTGAAATAATCGAACGTGATATCTATATTATTTTTTAGAGAGATGTCTGTACCAAGGTTGAATTGTTGTGCGGTTTCCCAGGTAAGATCCTTATTGGTCATAGAGGTAATGGCTACCCCGGAATAAAGTGTGCCGCCCAACGAATAGTTTTGACCTGAACTGAGGATATCACTGCCGTTGTAGTAATTGCTGATATTCTGGTTCCCTAAACGCCCCCAGGAACCACGCAGCTTAAACATATTGAGCCAGGATAGGTTTTGCATGAATCTTTCCTTTGACATAACCCAGCCGCCGGAAAAAGAAGGAAAGGTACCCCATTGATGCCCCTTGGCAAAACGGGAGGAACCATCTCTTCTGAGGTTGGCTTCCAGCAGGTACTTACCCGCAAAAGCATAATTGATGCGCCCAAAAAAAGAACGTAGTCCCAAATCATAGGCGCCGGAATTATTCGTTTGAGTAGCCGCATCGCCCAGGTTTAATACTCTTTGTGTATTGTTCACAAAGTTCGCCCTGTATCCGCTTTGCCAGTCGTAAGTAAACTCCTCTTCCGAATAACCCGCAAGCAGGGTAATGTCGTGCTTGCCAAACGATTTGTTATACTTCAATAAAGAAGTTAACATCGTTTGTACATCGGTTTCATTGGTAACGTTAAGGTTCGATGCCAATGGAAAGGAATTGCCATCCTGTTTATATAGGGTCAAATTGGCATGGAAAGCATTGACATTGGAGGAAATTACATTGTAGCCATATGTCACCTGGGCGCTTAATCCTGGCAGGATCTTGTATTCGCCTTCTATTTGGCCACTGAAATTGTAACGTTTGTTAATAGACGTACTGCCTTCCTGGATTTCACCATAAAAATTTCTTTCTCCGTTTACGGCTACCCATTGGCCTTGCGCATTTTTAAGTGGATGGATGGGGGCAAGGGTAGCGTACCATTCAGCATTCCACAAGTCGGTTGGCTCATTCTTTACGCCCAGGTTGCCCGCCAGTTTGGCTGAAATACGCAGCTTTTTATCTTTTAGGAAATAAGCATCGATATTGGAACGAAAGTCTGTCTTTTTATAATTGGTTCCTACCAGAACACCATCCTGGTTCAGATGACCAAGCATAAGCGCAAAATTAACATTGTCGCTGCCCCCTGAAAGGTTCAGCCGGTGGTTTTGCATATTGGCGTCGCCGTAATAAACTTTGAAATAGTCTATATCAGGAAACATGGGATCGTTATGCGCGGCATATTTCGCGATAGTAGCATCAGAATAAGTAGCGCTGTTTCCGGAATTGATCGCCGCTTCGTTATAAAGCGTAGTGTATTGTACCGAGTTAAGAACCTTTGGTAAACGGGTAGGAGATTGCTTGCCGAAGTACGAGGTGTAGTTGACACGTAAATTGCCCGAACTGCCTTTCTTCGTGGTAATAAGAATAACCCCGTTGGCAGCCCGGCTTCCATAAATAGAAGAAGACGCTGCATCTTTTAGTACGGATATCGATTGAATATCGTTGGGGTTTACATCCGATATTCTGCCGGGGAACCCATCAATTAATACAAGCGGGGAATTGTCTCCAAACGTGCCTACACCGCGGATGTCTATAACAGCGCCATCATCACCGGGTTTACCCGAACTCTGCAAGGCATACACACCGGAAACCGTTCCTTGTAACGCCTGGCCACTGTTGGTAAGGGGACGGCTTTCCATGTCACCCCTACAGCACCGGTTAAGTTGGCTTTCTTTTGCGTACCATAACCTACCACTACTACATCTGCCAGGCTACTCTTGAGCTCCGTTAATACTACAGTAAGCACATTGTCGCCCGTAACTTTTACCTCTTCCGTCTGGTAGCCTACAAAGCTGATTTCAAGCACATCTCCAGGCTTGGCGTTGATCCGGAAATTACCTTTTTCATCGCTGGTCGTTCCAATGCCCGTGCCCTTTACTATTACCGCAGCTTTGATAACAGGTTGCCCGCTTTTATCTACTATCTTACCGGTTACTACTGTTTGTGCCGCCAGGAACTGCGTTTCTTCTGCCAGCTTTTTTTGAGGTGGAATAACTGTTACAGTGTTTTTAGACCACTCAAATGTGGCGCCCGATTGTTTGCTTACCTCTGTCAGTAGTTGCTTTAGCTCAATTTTCTTCGCAGATATCTCTATCTGCTCGTTCACATTTAATTCCTTCGTGTCATAGGCAAACCTTACATTGGCTTGCGTTTCTATAGTCGTAAATAAAGTACTTAAAGTAAAGATGTTCTTTGAAAGCTTTATCACCGTTGTACTGATGTCCTGCATTGGAGCGCCGGGACCGGCTTGGGCGTTGTTGTGAAGGCAAAGTGTTGTTGCCAGGAAAAGTAAATATAATACCTTCCCTCTGAGCAAACAGAGTGTACTCATGACCGTATTGATTAAGCGTGATGAAAAAAGATTAGTGAATCGTTATTATATTTCCATTAATGGTATAGGAAAGTTGTTTCGACAAGCAAATACTTTTTATGATTTCTTCAGGAGATGTGTTGCTAAACGCTCCGTTGAAGCTGAATTCAGTTTTGGAACTTTGATTGATGAGCCTGATATTATAAATTTTATCAAATCTGTCGGCTATGTCAGCAAAGCTTGCATCGCTGAATACAACAGCCCCTTGCCTCCATCCCGTTTCTTCATCAACATCATATGTCTTTTTTTCAAGCAGGCGGCTGGATGTATTAAAGACTACCAACTCTGAAGGATGAAGTTCCAGCCCGGGAGCCGAGGATTCCAGGACTGTATCGCCGGAGGCTTTTGTTACTTTAATCTTGCCCGTAACTACCGCTACCTTCGCCAGCTTTTGACCAGGGTAACTTTGTACATTGAAAGAGGTGCCTAATACGGTGATATGCAGATTCCCGGAATTAACATGAAATGGAAGCCTTGCATTTTCTTTTATACGAAAGAACGCCTCACCCGATAATTTTACATCCCTGCTGGCGCCTGTGAACACAGCAGGGTAGGTTAACCTGCTGTCCGAATTCAGTTCTACTTCTGAACCGTCAGGCAGAAGTATTTTAGCACGCTCTCCCTTGGGGACATATTTTTCTATCATAACCTCCTTGTTGGAGGCAGTGCTAACAATATCCCAGCCTTTGCCGTGAAAAACAAACATATAGAACATGCCTGCTGCCACAGCAGCAAAGCCGGCAGCTATACGCCATACGCGGACCTTCTTACCTGTGTGCTGTACAATATTTTGATGGGAGACGCCTTCTGTAATTGGCACGAGGAATTCGTCGTCAAGGGAAAGTTGTTCCAGGGAATGTTCAAAACGCTGTTGTTCTTTCTGGAATTCCGCCTCGGAAAGCCGTATGGATAAGGCATCGATGTAGTTGTTGGCGGAAATGATGACATCAAGCTTCTCAGGATGCCGTTGTATCCATAATGTCCAGAATAAAATATCCTTCCCGTCTTCCTTATAATAATAACGCAGATAGGACTCATCTGTAACAAAATCTTCAACCCTATATGACAAGTAATCCTTCATTCTGTTCCCTGATTACATATAAGACGTTGGAAGCAGGATTTTTTACCGTAAAATTTTGGGAATTTTTTTAAAATGGGTGTTTTATGGAAAAATAACGCCTCAATCTTTCAATAGCTTCATAAACGCGGTTGTAGATGGTTCGCGCTTCACAGTTCGACAATGCAGCTATTTCGTCGTAGTTCCTGTTCTCAAAAAAACGCAGCCGGATCACTTCTTTCTGCTTGGGCGTTAACTGTGCAAATGCTTCTTTCAGGATCTTTCCCGTGGCTTCATGTTCCTGGAACGCTATCATTGCCTCCTCATAAGAACATTCTTGGCTTTCCGCTTCAGACGTATGCCTTTTGTTCTCCAGGCTTTCCTTCCTTAAGGCATCCATTATTTTCCTCCGGACGCAGGTATTGAGATAACCTCCTACAGACGATACCTGTGGTAGCTTTTCCCGGTTTACCCAAATGCTGAGAAACGTTTCATGAATGCAATCTTTTACAAGTTCGCGATAAGGATAAACTGCAAAATTGTTGGAAAACAAATATTGATAGAAATTATTATACAATTCCTTCATAGCATCTGCATCGCCTGCAAGCATGCAGTTCCAAAGTGTATGGATACTGGATTGACGCAATTCTTAATTATGGCAAGGCTTTATGAAATAATAAAATGAAATTAGGATTTATTTCGTTCACACCAAATTTTTTACCGGTAAACCAAAGGGGGCTGTTTGCTTCCTTGTACGCTGAAAGAACGCGCTATGGATGCTCCATTTGTTGCTGTTTCGGTGAGTAGCTGTAAAAGCTGCATATTCACCAGCGACTCACAATTGGCAGTAACACGATAAGTGCCTGTTTTATCCAGATGAGTGCGCCTACGATAAAGACAAACAGGTGCATTCATCGCACTCGCGGATACCAGTATGGTTTCGGCTGAACCACAATCCGGACCGAACTTGAAACCAAGACTGGCGGCATATCGGCAGATATATAAAGCCTGAGCCGGGAGGATCAAAATACAGTGGCGGGAGCAGTTGGTCCCTGTTTTCCAGGCTATCCGCTGCGCCGGTCCCAATTGAAAGAAAAACGGAGGCTTTTGCCTTTGCTTTTGGAAAAAGGCTATTTTTGAGCCAACTATAATACACCCTTTTCAACCTAAAAACGCTTTGTATGACCTATCTATTTCCACCTGGTAACACTTGCCCCGTTGAGTTCTCTGATATCGCTACCGGTTAACGTTCTTTCCGGCAGTTGTTTTATTTATTTACCAGTTGACCAATTTGTATCATACGCAATATGAGAAAGATGAATATTTATCTTAAGCTTTTTGCAGCTAGCTTTTTTTTTATACATACCGCTTTTAGTCAAACGAAATACAGTCTTCCCCAAATTACGCCACACTCACCCAATGCAGCCAGCCTCGGGAAATACGGCGATATCCCCGTGTCGCTTCAAAATGGCATGGTAAATATGACCATACCACTTTTTAGTATTAAAGCCGGCACTGTAGAGCTTCCTTTGGCCCTGAGCTATCATAACAACGGGTTAAAAGTGGATGAAATTCCTTCCTGGGTAGGGTTGGGCTGGGACCTTCAATGTGGCGGCCTCATTAACTACCAACAACGTGGTAATGATGATTTCACAGCAAACGGAATCTTTGCAGCATCTTCCAAAGATGATTTGCAGAAGTACTTGTCAAATCAGATGGGAACTGTTGAACAGAATCACTATTTCGAAAACCTGATCAACGGAAGCCGCGATGGCGAGTATGATTTTTATACATACAATTTCCTGGGGCGCTCAGGATCTTTCTATTTTGATAAAGACCAGAACATTGTAACCATACCTAAAAGCAATTTGAAAATAACTACGTTAGGATCGGGTAACGGTTTCAATATTACAGATGAAAAGGGGAATATCTATCATTTTACGATTCCGGAATACAGCTATATGGGATCAGTTGAAAATAGCGATCTGGAATTAAGACATGATTTTTCCGGTAATAGTTCTTACCTTCTTGGCGGTATACAAACACCGGAAGGGCGAACCATTTCTTTCGGATACCAGAATTACAATTATAACTATACCAGAACAGGTTATACTTTTGCACAGGTTGAAGTGCAGCCTTTTTCAGAGTGCCCCGGTAGTGGCTTATCGGGAGGTGGCACCGCATACCAACAGGGAAGCCAGTTATTAACCACTATCACGTTCCCGGAAGGAAGTATTGTTTTTGAGCATGCTTCAGCGCCACGGGAAGACATCAGGAGAATTAGTCCCAGCTCATTGGTGCCTGCTTTAAGCAAGGTGAAGTTATATAACAGCAGCAACGAACTGGTAAAGGAATTTTCATTCACCTATTCTTATTTTGATACCAATAAGCGATTAAGGCTCGATGCCGTAACACAAACCGGCGCACAAACGCAGCGATGGAACTTCGATTATTACGATGATATAGATAAAGGCTTTCCCGTCTTTTTTACCAATACGAAAGATCATTGGGGGTATTACAATAAGAAGGAACCAGCTGCTACGAATTTGCCTCAGGCCGATTATAATCCGCTGATTACCCAGCATTGGGCTGTTGAGAACAATAACCTTCTTTCCAACAGAACAAGTAATTACCTGTATTCCAGGCTAGGTTTGCTCAAGCAGGTGAAATATCCTACCGGAGGCACCAGCACCTTTAATTATGAGCCCAACCAATTTAAAATTCATGATTATTCAGAATTAGCCGCACTCTCTCCTTTTTTGAAATATGATCCGAATGAATTTGGCTCCTATGCCACCTTTATTTCAGCAGACACCTATACGGAACCGGAAGTAAGCGGCAGTTTTACGTTCTCATCCGCAACAACAGTAAGGATTTCTGCCAATAAATTGTTTTACCCCGAAAGTATGATTGAATCTGCCGTTTCGTTAGGAACTTCTCCTGGCGCAAACGACATATTACCTGAATTCACCTATAGATTTGGTGCCGGCTCGTTAACCAATTATATCGTTACATTGCCTGCTGGTACTTATTATTATAGTCTAAGCCGCAATCTCTTATGGTATGACTTGGGTGAGCCGGAAACAGGATCTGCCTGGCTCACTATCGACAAGATAAGTTATCCACCCATTATTCCTTACCAGGTAGGAGGTTGCCGTATCAGCAATGTTGTGCATAACGATGGCGCCGGAAATAGTATTACTAAAAGATATGAATATGCTGATATGCTGGACAGTGTGATGTTCAGGAATAAACCTGATTATCTTATCCGGCATTGGATGAAAGCCAATAAGACTTCAAACGAGAACGGCAGCGGCTGGATAACATTCTTTTGTTCCGATTGTGGGCTTTATTCCTATATCCACGAGGAGAGTGTAAGGCCAATGCCCGGCAATAGTATAGACTATAAATACGCACGGGAACTGGATAACGATGGAAGCCTTGGTAAAACAGAATACGAGTTTACCGTTACTGAAAACCTGCTGGAACAAACAGGCGTTCCATTTGCACAACCTATCATGGCAACCTGGCGTGCGGGCTTACCTAAAGAAAAGAAGATATTTAGTAAAACAGGGGGTACTTATAACCTGGTAAAGCAGGAAACAAATGTTTATAATTCCTCTCATCCCTATTTATCAAGAACAGAAGGCATTAAAGTCAATTACGATGTGCAGTGTTTAGGAACTAATATGTTAAACATTACAGATCCTTATTTCAATGGCAGTACTTTCGCCCGCGTAGTATCTAATTATCAGACTGAAAACTTTTACAGGTCTTCGGCAAATGTAACGGAATACCTTAGCAACGGTGCTTTAAGTAAATCAGCAACCAGCCTATACCAGTCAGCTTTTCATACATTGCCAACACTGGAAACCTCGCAGAGCAGTAACGGTACTTTTAATAAAGTGAAAACTGCTTATTCTTTTGATTACGGCACAAGCGCCTATGCAGATGAAGCAGCGTTAGGTATTAAATATTTGAAGGATAACAATGTATTGCTCCCGGTAGAACAGCTGACCATAAAAACAATAAACGGAGTTGATTATGTGACTGCAGGTATTATCTATATATATAGAACAGATAAGCCCGTTATCAATAAAGTGTATTCACTTAAAATAAACAGTCCTGTTACGCTTACGGCTTTTACTACAAGCAGCATTAATGGTAGCGGTAGCTTCATCTCAGACAGTCGCTACGAAGAAAAGGCATTATTCACTTCCTATGACCAGTACAACAATATCCAGGAAATGAAGTATGCAAATAATATCACGACTACTTATCTCTGGAACTATAATAATGTATATCCTGTTGCCGAAGTAACAAACGCGAATACCGCATCGATAGCAGCTACAAGTTTTGAGGGTGATAACGCCGGAAACTGGATTTTCCCTGCAGCAGGTATCATTGGCAATGTAGCAATCACAGGGAAAAAAGCTTTTAACTTAAATGGAAATACAATTCAAAGAACTTCCCTGAACAGTACAGAAACCTACACCCTCACTTATTGGCTTAAGAACGGATCCGGTTCTGTTAGCCCCGAGGCTACTGCCATGCAAACTGTTGGCGACTGGACTTTATACGCAACTGAAGTGACTGGCGTAACATCGTTATCGATCACAGGTACTGGCATTATCGATGAACTCAGACTCTATCCCAAAGCCGCCAACATGTCAACATCTACATATGAGCCACTTATTGGCGTTACCAGTCAATGCGACGCGGCCAACAGGATCACTTACTATAAATATGATGAAGTAGGAAGGCTGCAGCTCATCAGGGACCAGGATGGTAATATTCTTAAGAAGATCTGTTACAACTACGCCGGGTTGCCGGTTGCTTGCGAGTAATACTCTGGAAGACTTAAAGTTTAAAAGCGGAGAACTAATTTTTGATTTTTTAAAGGACCTAATATGCCTACACCAACTAAACCCATTTATTGCTTATACAGGTTTCTGACTGTATGGTCACTGCTTTGTATTGGTATGATGTTCCCAGCCTTCTCTCAAACCAACAAACCGGCTTCCAATACAATTCCCGCAGCCGCTGCCATAGCAGCCAAACCTGTACCCTATGCTTCCGGTATCCCTGTTAACTACGTCCGCAGCTGGCAGCCATTGGTGCCAATGACAACAGAACAGGCTGTACTGGCAGGCAACAATAATACTGTTCAGCAAATTACCCAATATGCCGATGGGCTTGGACGTCCATTGCAAACCGTTGCCAGGGGCATCAGCCCCACAGGCCTCGATCTGGTTTCGCCTGTTGTATATGATGCCTTTGGCCGGGAAATATATAAATACCTGCCCTATGCTGCCGAAAGCAATGGTGCATTTAAAACCAGTCCTTTTGCGCAGCAAGAGGCTTTTATGCAGGTACAATACCCTGGAGAACAGGTGTATTATGCCAAAACAGATTATGAAGCCTCTCCTTTGAACCGGGTACTAAAGACCTATGCTGCTGGTAACAGTTGGGCCGGCAGTGGCCGTGGCATCGCCGCCAGTTATGAAACTGCAGGCGCCAACGAAGTGGCGATATGGAGTATAGGATTTGAAGAAGCGGTACCCACCTTCCAGGGTTATTATGGAAGCGGCGAGCTCTACCGCACCATCACCACCGATGAACAAGGCAAGCGGGTAGTGGAATATAAAGACAAAGAAGGCCAGGTGGTATTGAAAAAAGTGGAGATAGCTACGAATGCACCTGCTGTAACAGGCCATGAGGGCTGGTTAAGCACTTATTATGTATATGATGATTTTAACCAGTTGCGTTTCGTAATGCCGCCGCTCGCAGTAGAGGCTTTCCGTGCTGCTGGCTGGAACCTTGCCGGTAACACCAGCGCCATCAACGAACTCTGTTTCCAATATAGCTACGATGGCCGCCGCCGTATGATAGAAAAGAAAGTGCCCGGAGCCGACTGGGTATATATGGTATATGATATCCGCGACCGGCTGGTATTTACACAGGATGGCAATATGCGCTCAAAGCCGCAACCGCAATGGCTGGCCACCATCTATGATAACCTGAACCGCCCTGTTCAAACGGGTATGCTTAGCTACGGCGGCTCCCGCGCTGCGCTTCAGGATTATGCAACCGGCCTGGGTAATAACGCTACGGGTGTAACGCCCAATATTTACAGCAGCCAGACTGCCGGCACACCATCTGTTTTATATGTGACCACCCACGATGGCCGCCCCGTTTATAAAGCTACCAGGGAAATAAACTTTGAAGGAAACCTGGAAGGGGCAGGAGAATTTGAAACCGATATCATTGCTGGGGGTGGTACCGCTTTCACCAGCAGGCAGGAGCTAAACATGAACCCTGTTGATCCGCTGCCCTCCGGCGCCACAGGTTATGTTCCCTTAACCTTTACCTATTATGACGATTATAGCTGGACAGCCAAAAGATACAATGCTTCCAATGACAACAAGTTAGGCATCGGCAATAACGCCTGGGGCGAGCCCCTTCCCGGCAGCACCAACGAACAGGTAAGAGGAATGGTCACAGGCTCCCGTGTGCGCGTACTGGAAAATCCCAATAATCTAAGCCAGGGCGCCTGGCTGGAAAGCGTTTCCTTTTACGACAGCAAAGGCCGGGTAGTACAGTTGCAGGCTGATAACTATAAAGGCGGCCTGGACATCACTAGCAGCCGTTATGATTTTACAGGCAAGGTCATCAGCAGCTATGCTGTTCATACTAACCCGGCTGGCTTTACCTCTGATAGAATTTATACCGAAATGGATTACGACCATGGCGGCAGATTGACCGAAGTACGTAAAACGCTCAACGACAATATAGAAACCCGCCGCGTTGTGGCGCATCATGAATATGATGCCCTGGGGCAATTGAAGCTAAAGCAACTGGGGCAACAAGCTGCGGAAGACAACCGTTCTGCTGTTTCCGGTTACCTGGAAACACAGGACTATACCTATAATATCCGTGGGTGGCTGAAGGGGCTCAACTGGAAAGATTATAACCAGCCCGGGGGAGCGTCCTCCGCGATAGCCGGCCGCTGGTTTGGCATGGACTTAAATTATGACTGGGGCTACGATCACAACCAGTATAATGGCAATATTGCCGGTATGCGTTGGCAAAGCAAGGGCGACGGCGCCGAACGCAGTTATGGCTATACCTATGATGCTGCCAACCGCCTGCTGATGGCCGATTTTAAACAGTTTACCAATAGCGGCTGGAACAATGATGCGGGCCTGAACTTTACCGCCAAAATGGGAAGCGATGGTACCGATAACGGAACTGCTTACGATGCCAACGGTAATATCAAACAAATGCAGCAATGGGGAGCGCTTCCCGGTGGCGGCAGTGACCAGATCGACAACCTGCGATACCAGTATTTTAATTACAGTAATAAACTCAGGAGCGTTAGCGACAGTATCGCTACAGATCATAAACTGGGTGATTTTGTTGACAGGAACACGGATAACGACGACTATGGCTATGATGTCAATGGTAACCTTATCAAAGACAAAAACAAACGCATCAGCAAAGACGAAGACCCTGCCGGAGCCATTGTTTACAACCACCTGAATTTACCGTGGCAGATAACAGTGAAGGACGAGTCCGGGGCCATAAAAGGAACCATTACCTATATCTACGATGCTGCCGGCAACAAGCTGGAGAAACGGGTAGAGGAGTTGCCTTTGGCAAGCAACAATCAAATAGCGAAACATACCTATACCACCTATCTGTCGGGTCATGTGTATGAGAATAACATACTACAATTTTTCAGTCATGAAGAAGGCCGTATCCGCCTGCAACGAAATACTGCCGGCACCGCTACTGGCGTTTATTATTACGACTATTTTGTAAAAGATCATTTGGGTAATACCCGTATGGTGCTCACCGATGAACATCAAACCGATGCGTACCCGGTAGCCAGCCTGGAAGCAGCGACACTCAACAACGAAAAACTTTACTACGAAATTCCTGATGGCGGCCGCGTATTGTCGGGCACTTTTCCTGCGTCTCCCTTTGCATCCGATCCCAATAATGCTTATGTACAGGTATTGAATGGCAACGGTCAGAAAACAGGTACTGCCATCGTTTTAAAGGTAATGTCCGGCGACAAGGTAAATATCCAGGCCGATAGCTGGTATGGGGAACCGGCGTCTTCCAACAGCCAATCTGCTTTGGGCTGGCCGGATCTGATAGCCTCCTTAGCCGGCGGCATAGCTGGTACCGGTGCCGGCAGCCATAACGCCGCCCTGTTACAGCAGAACCAAAATCTTAAGGATGGCTTGGGCAGCTTCTTAACCAATGTCGTCAATGCCGATTACGTCGTCAACGGCGGTAATAAACCGAAAGCCTACCTGAACTATGTTTTGTTCGATGACCAGTTCAATGTCGTAATCACCAATGACGGAAACAACTCCGGAATCGATAGGGTAGGTGACGCCGGCCAACTAAAATCTCATATTGTTGCAGGGCACCCCATAACCCGTAACGGATATTTGTATATTTATGTATCGAATGAGACGCCTGGTCTCAATGTGATCTTTGACAACCTAAAGGTGACTCATACCCGCGGAGCGTTGACGGAGGAGACACATTATTACCCGTTTGGGTTGACAATGGCGGGGATAAGTTCTAAGGCTGCAGGTTCCACAGATAACAGGTTTAAGTACAATGATAAAGAATTAGAAAATAAAGAATTTAGCGATGGTAGTGGGTTAGAATTTTATGATTACGATGCGCGTTTGTATGATCCACAAATAGGAAGATGGTATCATGCCGATCCTTTATGTGAGTTGTCGAGAAGGTGGTCGCCATATAACTATGCTTTTAATAATCCAATCCGGTTCATCGATCCTGATGGAATGTTAACATATGATTGGAATAAAAATCAATACGTAAATGAAGATGGCAATGTAGTTAGCACTGAGGATGCGATCTCAGAAATCAAAGGGATGGGGGTAGTAGTAGTAGTAGATCAGGTAGAAGAGGAAGGGCCAGGAGATGAGAAAAAGGCAGAAAAAATCCCTAATGATTTTTTCTCTCAGGTTGCAGATGGGTTAACCTATACAAGTCTCGTATGGTCCGTTGCGGAACTGGCTTCAGACAAAGAACAATTAAAAAAAATAGCGCTTAATCTAGGAATTACTGATGCTCAGGCTGTGGAGCGGTTAAAGGGCTTTACTGAGGAATTAAAGAGCTTGGGGAAAAATGCATATTTCCTAGGGGTGATTTTGTCTGCTGGCACTGCAATTGAAAAGGTGAGAAACGGGGAAGCCCCAGCCAAAGCTTTTGGTAAAGCTGGAATTGATATTGCTGCTGGTACGGCATCCTTTTTAATAGGTGGGCCGGTGGGGGCAGCAATAGCAGTTGCTTATCTAATACTTGATAAAACGGGTGCCGTTGACTACACGGTAGATAAAACTATTAGTTTCTTTGATAGAATAAAAAGTTCAACAAAGGAAATTGTGAATTATATTTCAAGGGTTGAGTCGTCTCTTTCCATGGGACGTTTTTAAAAAGAATAGTATGTTAAATAGATGTATATATACATTGTATTTGTTAGCAAGATATAGAAAGCTTGGAGATCATTACCTGATTGCAGGAGGTATACCCTTTCTGTGGTTGCATTTGGTGGTGTTGGCAGGTATTAAATTACTATGTATGGCAATAGGAGTGCCATTTGTTGATTTTTTTTTTGATCATAGAATTGGATTTATGGTTTGTTTGATTCTTTCTTTTTTTCTTTCAAAGATGTATGCAAAGCATGTAGTTGTAGTTGAAAAAAAAGAAATGAAAATTAGGCGTATTTCGTTGTCTTTTATTTGGTATTCAATGATATGTATTATGGCTTTTTTCTTAGTGATAATGACTTGTTTGTAAAAGATCGAATTGAAGTCGTAATAAGTTCTATTCCGGTGTGCTTTTAGGTGTAGGGAAAACTGGATCGATCGGATCTCAGTTAGTTTTTTATTAGGTATTCAGTTAATGAAATAATGTTGATTCTTATTGAGCTCATGTGTTTGCTGGGGCTTCTTTGTTTTGTTGTATTTAATTAGTTTTTTTATGTATGAAAAAGCAGCTTTACTTCTTTTCATTAGTGCTGGTTATAAATGCGCTAATTATGTTGCTTTTTGTTCTTGCAGGTTCGCATGGACGAATTTATTTACATAACCGGGAAACAATAAAGTTTTTGTCGGTCAAAATATTCTTATTTGTTTCTGGAAAAAGAAAGGAAGTGGAAATTCGACTAAATGTTAGTGAAAAAAGTATTGAGTATTGTCAATACTTTTGGTTTTAAAGCTGGTGGCCCTTTTTTGAATTAATGAGAGCTGATGGAAATAGGGAATAAGCATGGCAAAATTATCTGGACTCTTTGCCTCCTGCTTATGCCGCCTTTTTAGCTAGTCAGTCAAATTAGCTAAATGGACTTTAATATGACAATCCAATTTTGTTAGAAAAATGACAACAAAAGTAAAACAACTACTATTAGCATTCTCGTATATAACAGCACTTTATATAGCCATATTCATATTTCGTCCGTTTTACGTTGATTACATTCTTCGTACTTTTTCGAACATAAAATACATGGACGATTTGGCAATGAATGGAAATCATATATGGATCTACCTGATGCTATTAGTTTACAGTATTATCTCTTTTCTCTGGACTAAAAGAACGCTTTCTGCAAGCGGAAAAAAAGGGTTCAGGCTCTGGCTTCTAAATTGGATGATAGATGTTATAATCCCTTCCCTGACGGTGCTTGTTATGGTGTGGCGTCATAATCACGCATCGCTGGTAACGGTTCAGAAATTGAGTTCGATAGAGGATCCTTTTGTGATTTGGTTTCTGTTAGCTTTTAAGCATGTGTCTTTTGGAATAGCTTGGGGAGACCTTTCATTTGGACGAAGAAGAAGTAAATGATGTCTTAGTGATCAACAATAGGCTGGCCAGGAAGCTGAATCTGCTATTTACTAGACACTCAACAACGAAAAACCTTACTACGAAATTCCTGATGGCGGCCGCGTATTGTCGGGCACTTTTCCTGCGTCTCCCTTTGCATCCGATCCCAATAATGCTTATGTACAGGTATTGAATGGCAACGGTCAGAAAACAGGCAGTGCCATTGTTTTAAAAGTAATGTCCGGCGACAAGGTAAATATCCAGGCCGATAGCTGGTATGGGGAACCGGCGTCTTCCAACAGCCAATCTGCTTTGGGCTGGCCGGATCTGATAGCCTCCTTAGCCGGCGGCATAGCTGGTACCGGTGCCGGCAGCCATAATGGGGCCCTGTTACAGCAGAACCAAAATCTCAAGGATGGCTTGGGCAGCTTCTTAACCAATGTCGTCAATGCCGATTACGTCGTCAACGGCGGTAATAAACCGAAAGTCTACCTGAACTATGTTTTGTTCGATGACCAGTTCAATGTCGTAATCACCAATGACGGAAACAACTCCAGAATCGATAGGGTAGGTGACGCCGGCCAACTAAAATCCCATATTGTTGCAGGGCACCCCATAACCCGTAACGGATATTTGTATATTTATGTATCGAATGAGACGCCTGGTCTCAATGTGATCTTTGACAACCTAAAGGTGACTCATACCCGCGGAGCGTTGACGGAGGAAACGCATTATTATCCGTTTGGGTTGACAATGGCGGGGATAAGTTCGAAGGCGGCGGGAAAATTACAAAACAGATATAGATTTAATGGTGGAAATGAATTACAAAATAATGAATTCAGTAACGGAAGTGGGTTAGATTGGTACGATGCAATGTTTAGGCAGTATGACCCGCAGATTGGCCGGTTCCATCAGCTTGATCCACTTGCTGAATTTGATATAAGTAAATCTGCTTATGTATTCGTAAGTAATAATCCTATTTCATTTTCAGATCCTTTTGGATTAGCTGATTCTACGAAAGCGCCAGGTTTTCCTAATAGTACAACAGGTGCCAACGTATTGCCTGCTATTGTGCTTGCGCCGGTGGTCACCAAGGTACCTGCTTCTGACCAGGGATATGTCATTGATGCTATGCTTGGTGGACAGATCACACCTCTTTGGCCGAACGGAAACTCTCAAAACAATACAACCGAAGCAGGAGTTCCCAGTCTCGTCCCAGTTAGCCCCGGTTTATATCCTGTTGGTCCTCCAGGAAGAGTGATACCTTTGCATCCACCTATAGTTGAAGAAGCAGGTGCAGGAGTTTTAGCTCCTATTTTGGTACGAGGGGTATCGGTGATAGTTGCTACGGTTTGGCCAATAAAATTGGGGGCAGGCGCGTCTAGTGTACCATTGCCCTACTTTACCAAAGATCCTTACCCTGGACATGGAAATAACCGAGGTAATAGTAATGAACATATTATCTATCGATTTACCTTTAATGCAACTGATGGTAAAACTCCTGTACTGAAGTACGGAATATCTGATGTGTATTCAAACGGATTGGATAGGCCTGAAAACCAAAAGGCTGCACTGATGAGTGCATACGGTTCTTCAGTGAATTATGTCATAATGGCTAGAGGGGTAAATAGGTTAAATGCCTTGTTTTTAGAACAGTTGTTAGTAAGTAAGCACGTTCAGCAATGGGGATACATGCCTCGGGAGCAGGTTCGCCCCGGCGCATTTAATGGTTTTTAATTATGAAAACAAATATAGTAAGGTTAGGATCTGTAGTGCTAAATGGTGTGGGTGGCCCGGAGGCCGGAGCTATGGATATGATCTATACATATCTATTGCAAGAATATGAGCAGGATTTCTATTCTTATATTAGTATTAATCAGATTGGAGATGACTTGCAAGAATTTGTCCGAAAAGATGGGAAGAGGGTGCATATAAATATAAGATACCCAGTAGTGAAAAGTTTTGAGGATAGGACTCCGGACGAACTTAATTTGTACAGATTAGAGGTGATGCACGAAGCGCTTATGAGAATAGCTCAGACTGATAACAAACTATCGCCGGAAAAACTGGTCCTGATAAAGGAAAAGATAATAAAACAACATTTTCTTTTTGACTTTGTTTACAAAAGCTTAGTCAATAAATCACTTAATACATTAATGGGGGCTGTAGTAGTGAGGCCGTTGTTAGATAGGTTTGATTTTTTTATTACTGTAACTGAAGACGGGACGGAATTATGTAAAGTAAAATTTTACAGTGGGCATAGAACTGACTATTATATGGCAGACTTATTTTCCATTTGTAAATGGAATGGCTTAAGCGAATTTATTGTATCCGGGAAAAAAAAGGAGATGGAAGTTCGTGTAAGGTTTCGGGAGGGAATGATTGAATTTAAAAACACGTCTGGTTTTAAATCTGGTCCTCCATTTTGGGAAATGATGAGAATAGATGCCGACAAAGAAACTGCGTGGAAAAATTTTGTTTATTCCTTACCTCCTGCATTTGCAGCGATCATTACCAATGGACCTAATTAGGTAAATCAGTCTTCTAGCTGAGTGGCGTCCTCACAGTATGCCCTTTAGACCAAAGCCTCTATGATTGGGCTATAAAGGGAGGATTATTTATGCCCGCTCGGGAGCCAGAAAAAGAATTCTATTCGGAGTATAAGAAAAGCAATGCTGGCAATTTCTTCACCGATAAACAAGTGGCGAAATATTGGATCAACAGCAGGAACAAGGAAAAGGCATAAACGTATTTGCTTTTTACCCCGACATTCAATCCATCGATACTGTTTATGATGCCGGAGGTACCTATTGACCTTATATGCTGATAGCGAAAAAAGATGGCGTACAATTTAAGCTTGAACCGTTACGGATGTTATATGCTTCCATAAAAATGTCTCTTACAATAAAATTCCGGTTTTATTCCAGATTTTTGACATAAGCCATTTTAAACAGGTTCGCAAATGCGGGACGGCTTAGAGGTTTACGATGAAAGCAAATCAATATATAAAAACTGTTGAGGCATACTATATTTTTCTTGTTACTGAGTTTGGATTTGATGTCTCCGGGGAAAAAATAAGAGGCAATGCTTTTTACGATGTTCAATATAAAGATGGGAAACGCATTGTGTCTATTTCCTATGAAAACATAGAAGATTATTTTTTGATAACTATTTTTTTATTGCAAAATGGAGAAATGCCAGATTATGATGATAAAACGAAAACCTTGCATTTAAACAAGCTGAATGCACAAATTCTATCAGTTGTTGATAAAAGTGAAATTAGCCTGAATAATGAGTGTTTTTTTAACTTCAGTCCTCAAGATATGCTGGAAAAGAAACTATTGAAGGGCGCTAGGGAATTGCGTTTATGTTTGAGGCACTTTGAAAAGTTGCAAATGTCATTGTAGGCCCTCCCGAAGTTTGGCTGCCGTAGTTATGTAGAAAAAAGCAAAGATGAAACTGTTTGGAAAATAAATGCTCCCTTATCTCAATATGAGAATGGAAACATTATTTTCTCCGGAAGCTTGCTGAAATGCTTTCGAAAATGACTTGTGAAGATCCCAATAATGCTTATGTACAGGTATTGAATGGCAATGGTCAGAAAACAGGCAGTGCCATCGTGTTAAAGGTAATGTCCGGCGACAAGGTAAATATCCAAGCCGATAGCTGGTATTGGGAACCGGCGTCTTCCAACAGCCAAATGGGTTTGGGCTGGCCGGATCTTATAGCTTCCCTTGCCGGCGGCATAGCTGGTACCATTGTCGGCAGCCATAGTGCTGCCTTGGTGCCGGTGCCGGCAGCCATAGTGCTGCCCTGTTACAGCAGAACCAAAATCTTAAGGATGGCTTGGGCAGATTCTTAACCAATGTCGTCAATGCCGATTACGTCGTCAACGGCGGTAATAAACCGAAAGCCTACCTGAACTATGTTTGTTCGATGACCAGTTCAATGTCGTAATCACTAATGAGGGAAGCAACTCCGGAATCGATAGGGTAGGTGATACCGGCCAACTAAAATCTCATATTGTTGCGGGGCGCCCCGTAAACCGTAACGGATATTTGTATATTTATGTATCCAACGAGACCCCGGGGGCTCAACGTGATCTTTGACAACCTTAAGGTGACTCATATTTGCGGAGCGTTGACGGAAGAGACGCATTATTATCCGTTCAGGTTGGAGATGAAAGGGATAAGTAGTAAGGCAGTAGGGAGTCTGAAAGTTAAAAGTCTCTTTAATGATAAAGAGTTCAACAGCGATTTTGCTTTTTGCATCCCCTTTTTTTCTTTTCATGCTTTTGCATTATTTAATGTGAGGTGCCTGTGATCGCTTTAAGGATTCTGAGTAGTAGCTAATAGTTAGATGCTCGGTATTCAGAATAGCTAGTAATACTACTTCAATAGGTTCGGGTGATGAAAGTGATGCGAAGAGGAGCGGGGTAAAAATGGAAGTACATCCTCAAATGTAACGGGTGGAGGCGGCTACTGGTTCTGATGTCCATTCAATGGAAGTTAATCCGGTCGAACGGATTGTCAATATTATAGTCCCTAAAGCAGCGAAAGAAATAAAAAGGTTTTTAAAGATGGAAAATTATAGCAATATTGTTGGTAAAAACAAACACTACCTTAAGGTGATTCTTTTGCTAATATTTTTTTCTTGCACTAATAGGCTAAAAGAACAACAAAGGAAGGTTAGGTATAAAAGAGTCAAGGAAAGTGTTGTAAATGTTAGTAAAGAGACTTGTGCTATTAGAAAAATTGAAAGCTTTGCCCGTTTTGTGTTTTCTCAGAACTCTGATTCTTTAATTAAAAATGAATGTTTTCTGAAAGATTTCGTTGTTAAAAAACTTGTTGAAGAAGATGAAGGAGTAGAGTGGGATTCTTACGACTTATATTTTGAAGGAAAACTTGTGGTGAAACTTGAGAATAGCTGGGATGATAAAAAGCACATATCGCGGATTACATTCGTGAATGATTATTTTACTACCGAAAAAGGGATATCTGTAAATAGCACTTTCAAACAAATTAAGAAATTGATCAATGACACGAGGCTTAATGAATCGCCGGATGGCTTCCTCATCTTTTATGATTCTTTAATGCCAGATTTAGCTTATACTTTCGAAGTAGATTCTAATTCTCCTCTTTTTGAGGGCGTTACTGATATGAAAAAAATACCTGATACACTTCGTATTAGTTCCATTGTTGTATTTAAATAACTATTTTTTTGGATTTTTATTAGTGTTTCACTTTAAGTAGGTATTTTGTCTACGGAAGCTTTGCAGTCAGATAACCTGTAGGGGATTGGTGAAGTGGTTGTGTCTGGAAAGCTTGCAAATGGATTAGAAAGAAGAGACTTAAAAGTCGTAATATTTTTATGCCTGAGCCTTCCCTTGTAAGTTAGCGATAAAAGGAAGCATATGTATTTAGATCGTATTCAATACTCTCTCATTTATTTGCTTTATAAGAGTAAGTCCTATAAAAGCGGTAAAGGGTATATTTATAGGGCAAATCAAATACCGGGAATGTTTATTGGATTTTCGTTCTTAGTGATTTGTAATCCACTATTCGTTAATAGTGTAAGTGATGGGCAATTAGCATTGTTATAGGTTGTCGCATCTTTTATTTCTTTTTTGTTATTTGAAAAAAATACTTCTAGAAGGAAAATGTTCAAGTGGCGTTTAGTTTATCGAAATAGAAAGCGATATTTAGTCCCCTTTTTTTTAATTTGCTTTTTTATTATGCTGGCATCTGCTTTTCAGATGATTTGAATGTGAAATCCGTTAGGATTGGTAATGGCGGGATAAGTTCAAACGGCGGAGAAATTGCATAACAGGTTAGGTTGAATAATAAGGAGGTAGAAAATGAGAACGGTCATAGTTGTAATATCCGTGCTAACATTTTATATTGGAGGTGCATGAGAGCTTTGGAATCTGTAAAATTAAAGTTATGAATAAAAGGCCTCCCTATTTACTCGGGTTGCTTTGTGTATTGCCTTTGATTGGGGCTTTCGTTGGAATATTTATGGTGTTTTATGGAATATTCAAATACAAAGATAGAACGTTCATTGTTATTGGTTCAATTGGTATCGTAATAACAGTAATCGTATACTCTTTTCTGTTTTATAACTTGCGTTATGGTAAGGCTACAGCAAAAGCTTTTGCTGGAATTGCCCAAACGCAAATAAATAGTTTAGTTAAACATATTGAATTTTATAAAATTCAATACGGAGCATATCCGGATAATCTGGAACAAGTTGTAAGGCAGGATGAAACTGTAATGATAAAAGATCCTCTTCTTTTACGGAAGGCGAATTCTAATTCAAATTTCTATTATAAAAAGAGTAAGGAAAGGTATCTACTGTTCTCAGTTGGGGAAGATGGAATAGCCAATACAAACGATGATATTTATCCTTTGTTTGAAAAGAGTGATACGAATCTTTTTAAGTTCATTAGGAAGCGCGAGGGTTTATGATTACTTTAATGATTTACTTTTATGAATAGGGTGGCGTTAGTGATATGGGAAAACCATGAGCGTAGATAGCTTTCAGCATGTAAGGAGAAGCTTTGTAAAGAACTAGGATAAAGTTCCTCTGATGGCGACTTTATTGGTTTATAAAAAGATGGGTTATTGTAAAAAATGCTTTTTTATTGCTTAAATTATATTGAAAGGAAAAAAGAAAGAATCAAAAAAAACATAAATTCAATTCTATGATCGAAAAAAATCAACAAACTGGCTGAGCAGGTTCAGAATATCTTAATATGGCAAAGTATCAAAACACAGGTTAATATTACTTTTTAACTTATTGAGTGAAGCCGGTATCAAAAAAATAATTGGCATCATTGACGGGGTCAACATATATAACTGCTTTCTTTTGCTGTAACATGTTATACCGAATAAGATCTGGCTGCATAGTTATTGGGGGAGTCCGATAGGTTATTATACTACCATCTTCGTTCTGATGCTTATATAACAACACAGACACCTCTCTTTTTACTGAATTAATACTTTGATTTGAGCGATACAAAGCATCTATCATCTGGATCGTTGTCGGGAAAGATTCATTTTCAACTTCCTCATAATAGGTATTTGTCTTCAATTCACATTTATCGAAATCTACTTCCATTTTCCGGCCATAAGACACCAATGGATGTACAAAATGCCCTGCAGATATGCGTTTTCTTTTAACTAAATTGTGAATAAAAGAAGCAAGCATAAGTAATACACATACGAATATGAAGACATAAAATTCAAGCATTTATATTGCAAATTATTTTGTGCTGATAATTTTCCCTGTTGAGTCAAAATATAAGGTTACACCTATTTTTTCGCCGTTATTGAAATTTTCAACTATCGAAACCTTTCCATTAGGAAAGAAGATCTTGTGTTCTCCTTGTTTTGCACCTTTGTGAAATTTCCGATAAATGAAATATTTCCATTTTCATCGTATTGCGTCCATTCACCTTCTCTTTTCCCATTTTTATAATAGGAGACAGCCTGAATAGCACCATTATTCCAGTAAAATTTCATCTGTTTATGTGAGGAATCAATACGATCTTCGTATACAACATACATATTAGAAGCTGAATCCCGATCATTGGTAATTCTCTTAAATACCGGAATCACAGGATCATTGGATGCATTCGCACAGCCCATTCCTAGTAGTGTTAAGTATACTACGACAATGTTTCTAATATTCATAAAACTAACGAACTGGCATTATTGAAAAATGGGTAATCACATCCGGACTCTTCTTAGGAAAAGTCGCAAAATAATCAAAGTTATCCGGATTATCGGGATATTCGCCTCCCGCCCCAGCAAGTGTTCCGCCATAACCTGCTAGCAATAGGCTTTTTATCCTTATCACCTCCACAGGCCCAGCCAATAATGAGGCATCTTCAAAATGTAATTGGTTTCGATTATTATCTCTATCCGCTTCCCCGATATCAGGAACTTTCCTATCTGTCTCTACTGGCGGTACATTCGATTGATATAAAGCTTCATCAATTTAATAAGCCTATCTTCTAGTAATTTATTTTTTTTCAAAAAAACCAATACTAGACCTGCTATCAGGATCTATATAAATTAAGGATTACTATATGCATAATTAAAAGTAGACCATCTCACAACGTTGCTTTGTTGCAGCAGAACAACAATCTGCAAGCCGGTATCGGTAGTTTCCTGACCAATGTGGTAAACACCGATTACGCTGCTAATAACAATAAGCCCAAGGCTTACCTTAATTATGTGTTGTTCGACGAACAGTTGAATGCAGTAATTACGAATGATGGCAAAAACTCCGGAGTGGATATGGTTGGTCCCGCTGGCGAGTTAAAATCTCACCAGGTTATAGAACGGCCAATGACACATAATGGATATTTGTATATTTATGTCTCAAACGAGACCCCGGGTCTAGACGTGATCGTTGACAACCTGAAGGTGACTCATATCCGCAGAGCGTTGACTGAGGAAACGCATTCTTATCCGTTCGGCTTAACAATGGCGGGAATAAGTAGTAAGGCAGCAGGGAAGTTGCAGAATAGGCTGAAGTATAATGGGAAGGAACTACAGGGCGAGGAGTTTAGTGATTACAGTGGAATACAGTGGTATGACTACGGGGCTAGAATGTATGATCCGCAAATAGGAAGATGGCATGTACCAGATCCCTTAAATGAAAGTGAGTATTGGAATGACTTTGACAAGGAATATAAAAAAGAACTTGCGCAAGAAGGGTACGAACCCGAAGAAAGCGATGTCGCTGAAGGAAGGAAAAATGCGGGTGCTTTGAATTTATTTAATCCCCGAAATGTCATAAGTGCCGAGAACTCTGTTATTCATTATAACGAAAGTCCTTACGCTTATGTAGGTAACAATCCAATTATTTTTATAGACCCCTATGGATTGGACACATCTAAAGCCAAAGCTCAACCATTACCAGAAGTTACTGTTACAGGGTTTATAAAAAATAATTGGCAGCACTTTGTAGGTCCTATCTTATTCTTGTTAGGCCAACCAATCAAATTTTTAAAACCATCGGGCTATGCAGGTTCAGACCCAGGCTCATCAATCGCATCCTGGGCATTATCTAAAACAATAACTTACCGCAGTCCATTGTTAAAACAAACTACACGTAAAATAGTAACTAAATTTGCAGGTAAAGCAATTGCCAAAAAGACTGGAACAGCCGTTGTAGGTAGGTTTCTTGGCAGAGGGGTTCCTATTGTAGGCTTGGCATTGTTTTACTATGACTTTGCAATAAATGTAGCACTTCCAATGGCAGAAGGAAATGCAGCCTATACAGAATCAAATAACAGATCGGGGAATTGGATAGCCAATTTGCCACATTAAAAAATGAATTTAAAATGGGGGATAATATATTTAATGAGCTAGTAAAATTCACAATAAAGCAGTCATGTGTAGATGATGAACCTATAAAGAGGACGACAAAGTTATATGAGGATTTAGGAATTTATGGGGATGATGCCGTTGAATTTATAATAGCCTTTGGAAAAGCGTTCGATGTGGATGTATCAGAATTTAAAGCCGCAGATTATTTTAAAGGTGATGGAATAGATATTCTTGGCTTGAATAAAAACAATAAAGAACTAACAGTAGGTCATCTTGAAAAAGCCATATTAGCTGGTCGTTTAGATGAAGAGGTTATAAATTTCTGAAATACAACTAATAGGAATATACACAAGCCGAGATGTATTCTCCGTATTATAACAAAACACGTACTGATAGCTCTTCTTTTAGCTTCCAGAAGGTTAACTTCCTTAAAGCAAGAGATTTTTATCCAGGACATAAAGGAAAGAAATAGTTGTATCCGGGGCATCCTTCCTATACGTTATCTCATTTTGCCCCCTTAACCATATCTGCCGCTATTTGAAGTGATGATTGCCGCGCTTTCTGAAGTGCGGCAACTTCATTTGGCGGTAACTTGCTGCTACAGCCGCACATTTTCAGTCATTTTCAGACACCTTCAAATACCTCTGAAAAAGCCTAAAGAGCTGGCGGCGCCGTTATTGAGGAATAAACAGCCGGTGTAGAACTCTTGATCTGGGAAGCAATTTCCCTGCCAGCGCAGGAGGCAGGCATCCTTAGGCCTCACCTGTTGGTGGGCTATTTTAGCCTCGATTCCTTTAAATATGTTGGCTATTTCCAACATATTATATTATTTTGTGGATAATATCCAACAAATGAAAAGTAAAAAACAAGTGTTATTTCCCAAGCACCAGAAGGTGCTGGAACAGATGGGCGAGAATATCAAGCTGGCAAGGAAACGAAGGAAACTGACAACCATCCAGGTTGCTGAACGGGCAAATATCGACAGATCGACACTCTATGAAATTGAAAAGGGAACTGGCAGTGTATCATTGGGCGCCTATTTCAATACATTACGTGTTCTGGGACTGCAGGAAGATTTTCTTAAGCTGGCTGCGGATGATGAATATGGCAGGAAATTACAGGATCTTCAACTGATAAAAAATAAATAACAGGTGGCAGGCAGGACAAACATATGGGTATATGCACATTGGTTGGGGATGCCGGAACCACAATGCATCGGTGTGCTTTCTGCACAGCAGGCTAAGGGTAGAAAAGCTTTTGGTTTTGAGTACGCTAAGGAATGGATGCATTCAAAAGCGCAAATGACACTGGATCCCGATATATCATGGTATACCGGAATCCAATATCCCAATAATAAAGAAAATTTTGGTGTTTTCATGGATTCCATGCCCGACACCTGGGGAAGGACGCTGATGAAGCGGCGTGCGGCACAACAGGCGAGGGATGCAGGAAAGCCAGCCCCCAACTTATATGATATTGACTTCTTATTAGGGGTGTATGATGAAAGCCGCATGGGAGCATTGAGGTTCAAACTTGATCCTGCTGGTCCTTTTCTTGACAACAATAAAACATCGCCAACACCGCACTGGTCTAACGTCAAGGAACTACAACATGCTGCCGCTATGATTGAATCAGATGATGATAGCGCTGAGACAAAAAAATGGATTGCCATGCTGATTGCCCCCGGGTCTTCATTGGGTGGAGCCCGGCCGAAAGCAAATATACTTGATGATGAGGGCCACCCCTGGATCGCTAAGTTCCCATCCAATAATGACACTATTGATAAGGGTGCATGGGAATACCTTGCCTATCAATTAGCGTTGAATGCGGGCATATATATGACCGAATCACGAATTGAAAAAATTGCCGGTAAGCACCATACCTTTTTTACAAAAAGATTTGACAGGCTGAAAGGTGAAAGAATACATTTTGCTTCTGCCATGACTATGACCGGTAACAATGAAGATACCATTAAAGAAAATCCAGCCAGTTATCTAGACCTGGCAGAGTTTATACAGTATGAAGGGGCTAACAACAAAGCAGATTTACACCAGTTATGGAAACGAATTATTTTCAACATAGCTATTTCTAATACGGATGATCATCTACGCAACCATGGTTTTATTATAGCAGACGATGGATGGCAACTCTCTCCAGCTTATGACATCAATCCATCTATAGATAAAGATGGACTTGCCCTCAATATCGACACTGATAACAACGCACTTGATGTTACGCTTGCTAAAAGTGTAGGTGCCTATTTTCAATTGGACAACGCGCGAATGGATGAAATTATTGATGAAGTGGCCACAGCAGTGGGGCAATGGAAAAAGATAGCCGATAACATTGGCATACACAGGACAGAGCAACAAAGAATGGAGGGGGCATTTTTAAATCTGCACAAATAAACCATGCCTGCCGATTTCAACGATAACCGTTTGGTCCCTCCGCATTTTTGGGTCGGGTAGTTGTATATTTTAAAAAATCATCTTCCACTATGCAGCACTTAAATTTTGTTTTACAAAAAACAGTACAATTGGCCCGTAAACAAAAAACATGGCCAAACAAACAGGTCCCGTTATCTGGGAAAAAACCATAGGTCCCGTCTCTTTTTACAAGAGATGCGGCGTTGGCTGTGTACGTATGAAAAGCAACCTTACCACCGAACGCTGGCGCTCCGACCCCGTCTTCGCAGGAAGCCGCAAAAGCGCCGCCCGTCTGGCGCTGGCTGCTACACTCGCCAGTGCTTTCTATCAAACCATTCCGGAACAGCACCGCAACTATCCCCACTACAAACAGCTCGTGGGCGTAGCGCAGCATATGTTCTGCAAAGGATATGATATACAACAAGTAAACAAAGTCCTGCATTTCACCATTAGCCGCTACCTCCGTAAACTGGAGGCCGCAAACCCCAACAGGAAACCCGTGCGGTCTCCTTTCGCAGCAATACATTCACTGAAAACCAAACCCGTATTTACGAAGGCGGTGCGGCATCAACTGGCAGCGCCACAGGTCAGAACCATAGCTGCCAATAGCGCCGCCTTCAAACAATGGCCCGTAATAATGCCACCCCGTGGCAGCCCAACCAGTATTACCGGCTATTGCCAAGGAACATCCGCGCTGCTATCCCATTCTGCCATCTGCTCTCTAATGGCAAGCCTCTCCATGTCCCTACCTGCTCAATCGGCTACTCTATTCCCGGATGCAACCCCAAAAACACCAGAAAAACATCCGGAAAACATTCCAGGTAACAATTTTTTGCCCTTCGGCTTCCTTATAGTCCCATAAAACAACCGTCTCCGCCCATCTACGAAGAACTACGCTTTAAATAAGAACGATAAATATACTCAAGAGCTTCTCTAAGCGAACAACTCTCCACCCACTCCCCAGGTCTTCAACTGGATCCAAAACGGGAGATACATTTTTTCAATAGTTTCCGCCAAACCATTCCTCTTCCATAGCTACCTGCTCCCCTCCACCCTAAACGATCTTGTTACCGATTCGCCGCTTTCATCCACCACGGTTATCGTATGCGGCCCTTCGCTGGGGTTGAGGGCTATTTTGTGAAATTGCCGGGTGGTGCCTACAAACTGCTCATCGAGGTGCCAGTATAGAACACTGTTTGCGTTGCGATGTGTTGCTGAGAAAATGGTGTTTCCTTTCTCTCCTGATATTTCACGGGGGATAAAGATAACAGCCCCTTCTTCGGGATATACCAGTTCCAGTGGTTTATTCGTCTCTGCATTACAGCCCGGCATGAACGGCGGCAGCGGCTTATAATCTGTATGATGCTGCTTGTAATAATACTCCATGGTGGGGGGCAGCACAAACCAGGAGGGATGCTGCATATCTGCCGGCGATTCGCAGTTGGCGGTAACGCGGTAGGTACCTGTTTTATCGAGGTGTATGCTCCTGTGATAAGGACAAACAGCGGCATTGATGGCACTGGCCGATACCAGCATGGTGTCGGCGGTAAGGCAATCAGGTCCGGCCTTGTAGCCCGACTGACGGCAGATGGGTAAATAAATAAACCCTGATTGCGGCGGATCGAACCACTGTGACGCAGGGAGTATCCTGAAGATATCAAACAACACAGGAGCCGCTGTATTAATACCCGTTAAACCCGGACGGCCCTCGCCGGAGGTATTACCAACCCACACGACTACACAATACTTTGGGGTAACGCCAATGGCCCAGCCATCCCTGAAACCGAAGCTGGTGCCCGTTTTCCAGGCTATCCGCTGCGCCGATCCGAATAATCCCCACAGCCCCTCCTCGCCGGGACGCATTACTTCCGTCATGGCATTGAACATATGCCATAACGCAGGATAATCAAACAGGCTGCCTTCGTTTGCCCGCTCCTCATTCGTTTTTTCCTTCTCCGGTTCTGCCGCCTGGTCGCCTGTCGTTCTGCCGTCTATCTTCGGCATAAACCAATCGGCGCTGTTCCATTTACCCTTGTTTTTGGCGGCGTGTTTGTACATGCGGGCCATGCTGCTGTATACGCCGGCCAGCTCAAAGGGCGTTACTTCACAGCCGCCGAGGATGAGGCTCATGCCGTAGAAGTCGGCAGGATGCGAGAGGGTGGTAATGCCGCATTGTTTAAGCACATTGTAGAAGCGGGGATACTTATACTGCTGCAGCATTTTAACGGCAGGGATATTGAGGCTTCGTGCCAGCGCCCTGTTGGCGGGAACGGCGCCATCGTAACCCAGGTCGAAGTTCTGAGGAGTGTAGCCGTTGAAGCGGGTGGGTATATCAGGAACCAGCTGCCGGGGCAGGAAACGGCCCTCTGTTAACAGCGATGCGTACAGGATGGGCTTTAATGTACTGCCGGGACTGCGTGGCGCGGCCAATACATCTACATGACTTTCCAGGGAGGAGTCTGATGGCTGGTAAATGTTGCCGGTGTAGGTAAGCACGTTGCCCGTTTCCACTTCTACCACCATGGCGGCGATATTGTTGATCTGGCTGCCTCTTAACGCGGCGTGGTGTTGCTGTAACAGCATGTTCACCCGTTCCTGCAGTTGTATGTCTATCGTTGTTTGTAAGCCGGTGCTGTTATAGGCATCAGTATGACTGTAATAAATTTTTTTAAAACGTTCGAGCAGGTGTGGCGTGATCTGCGGTAATGCCTGCGGTGCGCCGGGTAAAGGCTCCTGCATGGCCAGCATGCAGGTGGTGCTGTCGATGGTTTTATTGGCCAGCAGCTTTTCCAGCAGGGCATTTCTTTTATTCAGCAACAGGGTCCTGTTCTTGCCGGGGTGTATCACCGAAGGGGCATTGGGTAATACAGCCAGGGCTGCCATTTCGCCCCAGCTGAGCTGTGCGGCGTTGCGGCCATAGTAACGCCAGGCGGCTGCATCCAGTCCTACTACGTTGCTTCCGAAAGGGGCATTGCTGGCGTATAGTGCGAGGATCGTCTTTTTGCGATGGGTGCATTCTAATCGCACCGCCTGAATGGCTTCCACCATTTTGTTCCAGATGTTGCGGCTGTGAGGGCCGCGGCTGAGGCGCATGACCTGCATGGTGAGGGTGCTGCCGCCACTAACGGTTCTGCTGCCTTTCAGGTTCTGTACAACAGCTCTGCCAATGGCAAGCGCATCTACGCCGGGATGATAAAAGAATCGTTTGTCTTCAAAAGCAACGATGCATTTCTCGAATTTCTCCGGTACCTCTTTGTTATAAGGAAAACGCCATTGCCCATCGGATGCGATAGCCGCATTAAGAAGGTTGCCCTCCTTATCGGTTAATACAAAACTGGTGGGTTTTGTAAAAAGCCGCGAAGGAAGGCAAAACCAAAAGCAGATCAACAATACTGCTGCTATCGCTATTATTATTTTCTTCTTCTTAGTGATAAAATGTTTGTTTATACATTATTCAGTTACCGTTACCCACTTGCCTTCTACGCCGCCACTTAACGTGTAGTCGTACATAGCTTCGCAATATACGCCAGGCCAGTAGTATTTACCGGGATAAGCCGCGTTCAGCTGTACATAATAAGTCACCGATTCGCCCTGGCGAAGATCGAAATAATGATATACCCTGTCATCACGGATATCCATATAAGACGAAGGGGACGATTTATAACTGCCTTCGCTGTTATAGAGGCGGGTATTCAATATTTCCCATCCACTGGGGAAGATCTGTGCTAACGCCATGTTGCTGTACATGCCACGCTGGCCAGGGTTCGTAACAGTTACTTTGGCAACAAAGTCTGTTCCCTGTTTGATGGCTGTTGGATCAATGGACTGGCCGCTGCTGGTGAGGTAGCTTACATTCACCTGTAATACGGCGGGGTTATTATTTACAGGTACCGGAGTGGTTGCCAGCGGTTGTCCCTGGTTAATCACACGCACGTATAATACATTATTCCCCTTGTTGCTTAACTGCACTTGTCCTTTCCCGTTTTGCCAGTTGACAGCAGTTTGCGTTACCGGGCTGTTGCTGTTGATAGTGGTGGACTTGCCGTTGATGCTGATGGTTGCTTTTATTTTTTGTCCATTGGAATTGGCGCCGCTGTACTTCGCGATGGCGATAAGGGAGTAAGCAGTTGTTTGCGTGCTGTACCAGGTTTCCTGTGATAGCTGTGAAGCTATCTGGCGAACAAGCTGGTCGGCTTCTCCCTTACGTCCCATTTGCGTTAAGGTTTCCAGTACCATCGCCTGGTCGCGCAGGCTGCTGCCGAAAGTAGCGCCTGGTGTTGTTCTTGCCGGGAAACTCACCGGTAAACCGGAGATGAGTTGTAACGCCACCTTTGTTTGTCCTGCAAGGTGATAAGCTGCTGCGAGCCGCCATTTGGCTTCCGGCGTCAGGAACTTGAATTCTTTTAAGCGGTTCATGGCCCCTGTTTCCGGTGCTTTGGCCAATGCCAGCAGGTACAGGCGGTAAGCCTGTGTAAGATCGGTGCCATACCAGGCGGCAGAAGTAACATTCCACCCGGCTGCTTTGCTGCGCTCATAACTTCTCCATTGCTGCAGGAGCTGGCTGGGTACATTATATCCCCTGGCCTGCGCTTCGAGCAGGAAATGACCTGCATAGTTGGTACCCCATTCATCGCTGTTGCCATAACCCGGCCAGTAGCTGAAGCCGCCATCAGGCGCCTGGAAATTCTGCAGCTTCTGGATGGCAACTTTTACATGCCTGTCTATATCGCGTTTTTGCGTTTCATTCAATTCCAGTAATTGTCCCAACACCAGTTGCGGGAATGCCGATGAGGTCGTTTGTTCCACACAACCGTGCGGATAGTTTACCAGGTAACTTAACCGCTTTTGCAGGTTCATGGCAGGAAGGCTCGATACTTCAACAACGGCTTTGGAAGTATTGCCGGCGCCGATAATAGCGACGGTGTTGTTCCAGTTCTGACCAGACTGTACCGTACCTTCAGTTACCTGTGTGGTATAGGGGTTGGCATTGCGGATATCGATCTCTGTTTCATAAACGGTTTGCTCGTTACCACTCGACGCGGTAATGGTGAAATTGCCGATACCTGTATTTGCTTTTACCCTTGCATTGAAGTACACCTGGCGTTCTCCTGTTCCTGCGAAGCTTACCGTTTGTGTGCCGCTGGCTTCAATGAACGGATTGCTCTTAATGCTTAAGTTAACATTCCTGATATGGTTTTCTGTTGCGAAAACAGTAACGGGTATTTTAACCTCTTCAAGCGGGCCAAGCACCCGTGGCAGGGTTGCCAATAACATCAGCGGCTTTTTCACCGTAACGCTTTTCTCGGCCATGCCATAGGCAAGGCCTTTGCCCGGGTCGCCCGCAGCAATGACCATAGCTCTTACGCTACCCATATACGATGGCAGTTTAAACTGGTGTGTTTTGCCGCTGCCGGAGAAGGGGCCGAGGAATTGCACTACCGGCTTGAAGCGGTTGGCTCTTCTTGTTTTGGAAGCCAGCTCCCCTTCGCCGTCGCCACCTATGGTCAAGATCCTTTCCAGCTGTCCGCCCCATGCGCCTATCACTTCATCATACAAATCCCAGCTTTTCACACCCAGCGCTTCTTTGGCGAAGAAGGCACTATGCGGATCAGGCGTTTTAAAACGGGTAAGATCGAGCAGCCCTTCGTCGACGATGGCGATAACATAACTCATCTTTTTGCCGTTTGCTTCCGATACGGTGATATTCACCGGCTGCTCCGGCCTGATAACATCAGCCATCTTTATAACCGGTTTCAGGTAGGTGTTCTTATCTTCTATGGTAATGGGTAATACGCCATACATACGGATAGGGCGGTCGTTGACGGTTTGAGCATGTGGTTGCAACAGGCTCACGTTGGCGTAAATATTAGGCGCCATTTCCTTCTCCGCGGTGAAGGAGAAATGGGTTTGTCCCTTTTCCGTTTTTACCCAATGCGTCTTTAATACTTTGCTGCCGTTTTCAATGCTGATGAGCGCACGTCCGCCGGCACTGCTTGGAATGGTGAGCGTAATTTTATCGCCCGCCTGGTATTTTTCTTTGTCTGCCGTAAACGATAACATTGCTGCTGCCGAGGCATTGGAATTATCGCCCCTGCTTTGCCAGCCATAGTCATCGGCATAGAAGGTTTTACCCGTCGTATGCCCGCTGCGTAAATCACGAACCAGTACCAGGTAACGGCCCCAGTTCTCAGCGCCGATCTTGATGTCGTAACCGCCTTTACCATTGGTAATGGCAATGGTTTCTTCTTTTACCAGCTTGTTATAACTGTCTTGTGTAAAGTTGGTAAGGTCGCCGCCGGAATGATCCCACCACCAGCGCCATTGAATTTTATACAATTCTATTTTAAGCGTGCTGGTGCCTGGCATGGCATTACCCCTGGTATCAACATCGGCGATATCGAGCCGGTGTGTTTTGCCTGTTTGCAGGTAACCCCAGGTTTTATCGCCTTCAGGAATGCGTATGCCTGCATAAGAAGCATAAGGGTTAAAAGGCATGGCAACATTATCGATACTGAAGTTACCGCCTGGCTCAAATACTTTCACCACCAGGTTGGCCAGCAACTGGCCGGGCGCCTGCTCGCCGCTTTCAAAGGCGGGGTTGATGGCGGCCTTTCCTTCTGCACTTAAAGCACCATCGAAAATGGTTTTGCTTTGCGTGGTAAAAGAGCTGGTAGGGTTATCGAATACATAGTCTTTGAACTTGGGAAAACTGGTGGGTTTCTTATACAGCTGTGCGTCTACGCGTGCTTTCAGGTTTTCGGCAGTGGCGCCAAATAACCAGCGGGCGCTGAGTGTGGCGTTTACATTTGCATTTTTACCCAACGCCTCGATGCCGCCGAAGTCGAGGTCTATTTTCAGGCGGTTGGGCATCACCGTTTCAATCTTCAGTCTTTTCTCGAAAGTAGCGCCGCCAAGTTTTACCTTACAAAGCCAGTTGCCGGTAGGGGCGTCAACATCGGTTGCGGTTTTAAATACATTGAAACCATCGCCGGCATTGGGTTGTACCATCCGTTTGTAAAGTTGTCCGCGTGGCGATACCAGTTCCATTTCAACAGGATGTCCATCGGGTAACTGGTGGTCTTTGTCCTGTATAATGCAGCTCAGGAACAAGCTGTCGCCGGGGCGCCATACACCACGCTCTCCGAAGATGAATCCTTTGATGCCATTTTTTACTTCAGCACCGTCGACATCGAACCTGCTCAGCGGAAGTGTGTTGCCTTCGTCTAATTTGAGATAGCTTTTTTCTTCTCCTTTTTTAGCTATGAGCAGGAAAGGCCTGCGTGTAATGGGCAGCAGCGCCAACCCGTCTTTGTCGGTAGTGCCGGAGCCTATCACCTGTTGCTGGAAATCGAGCACCTTCAGTTCTACCTCGCCCATGGGATCGGTGCTGAGGATGTTGTTTACGGCAACAAACAGGCTGTTGTTATTGCGTTTGGCTGTTAAGCCAATATTGGTGGCCAGGATATTGCGGCTGGCAAAACGTTCTTTGTTGAAGTAACTGCGGGAGCAGGGATTGTCGCGTTGTTCCCAGTTATAACCATAAGGATAATAGGTATCGTAACGGCGCCAGAAGGCATCGTCTTCATCTACATTATTTTCATCGTCGCCATAGTAATAATCGTAGTCCTCTTCTTCATTGTTCTCTTTTTTGTCATCCGTAACCTGCTGGCAGGTATACAGCGAGTATTCGGGCTTAAAGCCTATGAACACGCGGTAGATAGCGCCGGGTTCGGTTTTTACATATTTATCTATGTCGAGCGAGAAGCGGTTTTTACGATGCAGGTTCAATGACGGATCGTTGTCGAGTTTAATAGTAGCCTGTACCAGCGGTTTGGCTACACGGCGTAGTTCCTGCTCGCCATCGAGATTGTTGCGTTGCAGGAATTGAAGTATATTGTTCTCATAGATCTTTATAATGGAAACGTCTACTGCCTTCAGGTTAATGGCATCGAAAGGCAAAACCAGTTTGCCGGTGCTGTTGGGCAGGATCTCGCCGCGGCCATAAATTTTAACGGAGGGAAGCCTGTTTTCAAAGAAAACATTGGCGGAAAAAGCTGTCTCTAATTTTTCTTCCCACTGATTGCGTATGCCGGGGTGCACCGCTACGGTATAATCGCCGTCGAGTTTGCCGGAGGAATACACCTTCACTTCGCTGCCCAATATAGTATAACTCAATTCTTCCTGGTTGCTGATGTTGATGAGGCCATCGAGTGTTTGTCCTATGGCAAGCATATCGCTGAACTGTACCAGTGCATATTGCTCTTCGGCCTGCACCGCTTTAATGTCAAGCACCTTGAAATCGCCGATGGCAGGAATGGCGATATCCTTGCTGTCTTTTTGCCGGGCGTTGATGGCGCTGCCGTCCCATTGCAGCGAAAGATTGCCGGCGTTGTTACTGCGGTTGATGGGGGTAATAACAAAGCCATGCGTTTTATTGGGATCGTTATGTTGCCAGGTGATCTTAGCGGCGCTGCCATTTACGGCAACCTGGAGCATCTTTTCCACTTTGGCGCCTTCTTCCACATCGGCGGTGATGATCTGCCCGCTGAAGCTCATCTCTGTTTTATTGAGGGCGCGCAAACCATTTTCCTGTACTTCAAATGCAGGTTTTATCGTCTGGATATTAAACTTAAACTCTTTGTAATCGCCGGGTACTTTCATGACCTTATCGAGCCTGAAATTCACTTCATACAATTCATCGGGTTTCAGTTCTTTTGCCGGTTTAAATTCAATGGTACGTGCATCGGTCCAGTAAGCATTGCCTTCTACTGCAGGGGAGAAGCTGAACAGCGCTTCCTTTATATTTTCGTTAAGCGTATGCGTAGTAGCGGCATCCGCGGCCAATTGAATGCGGATGGTGCTCTTTTTCGAAACCACACCAGCGCTATACGCATTGATATACTGGCTGAAGGCAGGGTTTACTTTTACAAGTTGCTTCTTGTTTGTACAGGCGCAGAATATAAAACACACAAAGGTGAGCGCAAAGAGGAAGGTAGCTTTCATACGTGTCCTAATATATTATAGACTGAAAATAAGGAAATTAAACCAGATGTTTTTATTTGTTCCGCCTACCTTTTCCCATTTGTCCGTTGTTTATATTTCTCTTATGAATAATGCCTTTTATAGTTGGCGAAAGCTGTCATGGAATTTTTCGTTCCTTGTTTGGGTGAGCGTTGCGAACGGAAAATTTCATGTACGTTTGAAAGAAAAAGTATGCCCATTCGAATGGTGGATGATCCGGACGATCAGTCGGATAATTCCAATGACGACAGGGGAGGAGGTTCCCGGTTTCCCGGTGGCGGTGGAGGCGGTGGTTTGTTTCAGTTGCTGCCGTTGCTGCTGGGGCTGGTAATACGTCGTCCTGCATTGCTGCTGGTGCTGCTTGCCGCCGGTGGTTTCTTTATGCTGCGCAATGGTTGTAACTATAGCCAAAGCCCTTCTACCCAGGAGCAGCTGGCGCAGTTTGGTACGGGTGGCGTGTTCGATCCCAAACAGTTTGATAAAGCCCAGATCTATGAAGGCCTGGATGCTTCGAAGAGCGACCTGCCTGAAATGATCTCCCTGCTGAAGTTTGCCCCCGAGCGCAAAGACCAGGGGCAGCAGGGCAGTTGTGTGGCCTGGAGCAGTGCCTATGCAGCCCGTTCCATCCTGGAAGCTGCAAGTACAGGTACCGATCCCAACAGGGTGGCTTTCAGCCCTTCTTTCATGTATAACCAGATAGGCCTTGGCGGCTGCCAGGGCAGTTATATTATCCGGGCCATGGAAAACATGACCCAGGTGGGCGCTGTACCCTATAACGAGTTTCCCTATGATGAAAATGACTGTTCGCGCCAGCCTTCCGAACAGTTGAAGCAGGAAGCCCACAACTACCGTATGCTGGGCTTTACACGCCTCACCGAAGGCGACAGGCTGAATGTACTTGACCTGCATGCCATCAAGGAACATCTCTCTAAAGATGTACCCGTAGTAATTGGCATGATGGTAGGCGGCAGCTTTATGCAGCAGATGAAAGGCAAAGAGATCTGGCATCCCAATGACGACGACTATATGCAGATGGGATTTGGTGGTCACGCCATGTGTGTAATTGGCTATGACGACAGAAAAGAAGGCGGCGCTTTCCAGATCATGAACAGCTGGGGGCCTGAGTGGGGACAAAATGGTATTGCCTGGATCAAGTATAACGACTTCAAACGTTTTGTAAGAGAGGCCTATGGTTTAAACCGGATGCCCAAAAGAGGGGCAGCTGCCGAAGAAAAGCCGCTGGAATGTTTTATAGGTCTTGTAGAAGCGAAGACAAAACAATATATCCCGCTGCGTGTTGGCGCCGGTAACAATTTCAATACGGTATCGCCGCTTGCCAGGGGTACTACCTTTAAAATGGAAGTAAAGAACAATACCGAGTGTTATATCTATGTGTTGGGTAAGGAAACCGATGGCAGCAGTTATGTGTTGTTCCCCTATCCTTCGCCGCAGGACAAAGGCAAAACAAAGTTCTCACCTTATTGCGGCATCACCGGCTATCGTTTGTTTCCAAGGGGCATGAGCATGATGGCCGATGAAGTGGGCAACCGCGATGAAATAGCTGTTGTCGTTAGCAAAGAGCCGCTGAATGTTTTCCAGCTGAACGACCAGGTGAATAACAGGCGCAGCCTTGGTTTTGGAAAAGCAGTGGAGCAGGCAGCAGGTGATGAAGTCATTGAGAATACCAGGTTTGCCAATACACCTGAAGGAACGATTCAATTGACGGCAGCGGCGGGTAAGAAGAATGCGGTAGTTTGTATCGTTGCCATAGATAAGCAGTAGGGTGCCAGGTGTGCGAATAGCGCCAGCATCGCCGGCAGCTACTGCCATGGTGGTGGTAACGGTAGCCTGGATAAACTGAAGATGTGTGGCATATTTGCGGCGAAACAGGAGTCGTAAACAAGTAACAGTTGATCCGGCAGAACGGACATTTTAATATTGTAAACAGTAAAGTATCAGTCGTATGAAAATTGCTTTTCACGGAGCGGCAAGAACTGTAACCGGTTCAAAGCACCTGCTCACGCTTGATAACGGAACCAGGGTATTGTTGGATTGTGGCATGTTCCAGGGGATGGGAAAAGAAACAGAGTCATTGAATTCCGATTTTGGTTTCGATCCCCATGAGATCGATTACCTGCTTTTATCGCATGCGCATATCGATCATTGCGGGCTTATTCCAAAACTGGTAAAGGAGGGCTTCAGGGGAAAGATCTATTGTACCCCGCCTACCAAAGACCTCGCTGCTATTCTGCTGGAAGACTCCGCAGATATCCAGCGCGACGATACCAAGTTCATCAATAAAAGAAGGGCTAAGCAACATCTGCCGCCAATAGAACCTTTATACACAGAAGCCGATGTGGCTATGGCGTTGCCCTTGTTCAACATGGTGCGTTATGGCGAATGGAAAACGATAGCGCCCGGTCTTGAAGTATGTTATACCGATGCTGGTCATATCATAGGCAGCGCTGCCGTTCATGTGCGTGTTACCGAAAACGGGAAGCTCACACAACTTAGCTTCAGCGGCGACGTAGGCCGTTACCGTGATGTTATTCTCCGCTCTCCCGAGGTATTTCCCCAGGCCGATTATATTATTCTTGAAAGTACCTACGGCAGCAGTTTGCATGAAGACGTATTCAATACACCCGACCAGCTGCTGGGCTGGATAGAGAAAACATGCGTGGAGAAAAAGGGAAAACTTATCATACCTGCCTTCAGTGTAGGACGCACGCAGGAGTTACTTTATTTCCTGAACCAGCTAAGTCTCGAAAGAAGACTTCCGCATGTGCCTGTTTATGTTGACAGTCCACTGAGCCGCGAAGCAACCGAAGTGGTGAAAAGCCACCCGGAAACCTTCAACAGCCGTATTCAGAAGGTGCTGAAGATAGATGAAGATCCGTTTGATTTCGAGGGTATGCAGTTCATTAAAACAGTTGATGAAAGTAAACAGCTGAATGAACGTCCGCAGCCCTGTATCATTATTTCGGCCAGCGGCATGGCCGATGCAGGAAGGGTGAAACATCATATCCTGAATAATATCGGCGATAAAAAGAATACTATTCTATTGGTGGGTTATTGTGAGCCCAATTCGCTGGGTGGTCATCTTATGGCAGGACGTAAATCGGTACGCATTTTTGGCGACTTCTATGATGTAAAGGCCGAGGTAGGCACCATGCACAGTATGAGTGCACATGGCGACTACGACGATCTTTGCCAGTTCCTGGCCTGCCAGCATCCGCGCGATGTAAAGCGGTTATTCCTGGTACATGGTGAATACGATGTGCAGCAGGAGTTTCAGCGCCGCCTTATAAAAAAGGGTTTCGCGGATGTAGTGATCCCTGAGCAGCACCAGGTGTTTGGATTAGAATAAGTGATACACCGTTCATAGCACGAAAAAGCTATCCGGGAAAAGACAGTAGGTCTCATTACCCGGATAGCTTTTTCGTCGTCGTGTATTCATGCTGAACTTATGCCTGCCTCCAGCCGCGTACGTATTGCTGTGGCGGTGTAATGGTAACACCCAGTTCGTAGGCGGCCGTTCTTGGCCAATAAGGGTCACGTAAGAATGCCCTTGCTATGAATACAAGATCTGCGCGTTCATTGGCGAGGATCTCTTCGGCCTGGAAGCCGTTGGTGATAAGGCCAACAGCGCCTGTGGCGATAGCGGCTTCCTTGCGGATGATATCGGCTGCACGTACCTGGTAACCGGGATAGGCGTGAATAGCTGCGGGAGCTACGCCACCTGAACTGCAGTCGATAAGATCAATACCCTGGGCTTTCATTCTTTGTGCATAGTACACCATATCTTCAATGGTACTGCCGCCTTCGGCATATTCGTTGGCCGAGATGCGGCAAAACAGCGGACCATCCCATTCGGCACGGATAGCTGTAATGATCTCTTCGAGGAAACGGTAGCGGTTTTCTTTGCTGCCGCCATAATTATCGTCGCGGAAATTGGTGAGTGGCGACAGGAACTCATTGATGAGATAACCATGGGCGCCATGGATCTCGATAACATCGAAGCCTGCTGCTTTTGCGCGGCGGGCGCCTGCACCAAAAGCTTTTACGATTTCTCCTATTTCTGCTACTGTTAGGGCAGCAGGTTCTTTCATGCCTTCAAATGCTACTGCGCTGGGGGCCACCGGCGTTTCATTCAGCTGGGCTTTACGGCCGGCGTGTGCCAGCTGGATACCTATATGTGCACCCTGCTCGTGTACCAGTGTGGTAAGATGTGTAAGGTTGGTGATATGCGCATCGTCCCATATGCCTGCATCTTCGTACGAGATACGGCCTCCGGGTGTAACGGCGCTTGCTTCAACAATGATCAGTCCTGCCTGTCCCACTGCACGGCTGGTATAGTGCGTGTAATGCCAGTTATTGAGCTTGCCATCCTGTGCCGTAACGGAATACATACACATAGGCGACATAACGATCCTGTTCTTCAGTGTAATATTTCCGATGGTATAAGGAGAGAATAGTTTACTGTCTTTCATTTATCTGTATTTTTTATTTTCTGCATATAACATATAACGAGTGAAGTTGTATTTCCTGCTCCCCCATATGGAATACGGGATCGGGCTCATGTACCATACGGATAGAGGCAAAGCCTGCATCACCCAGTACCGGTAATAATTCATCTTCTTCCCATAGCCGGAAGCCATAGGCCACAAAAGGCAGCTGTAACATACTTTCTTTTGTGCGCAACGAAATGATCGCTACACCACCTGGTTCGAGTACGCGGTACACCTCTGCCAAAGCCTGCTCCGGCTGTTCCCAGAAATAAATCGTATTTACTGTAAAGCACTTGCTGAAACTGTTATCCTCGAAGGGAAGATGATTGATATCGCCGCCAACAAAATGCGCCCGTTTATCGGCAACATAACCCTGGTTTAGGGCGAGGGCCTCGGTGATCATCAGGTCGGAAAAGTCGCAGCCGGTATAGGTAATACTATCATGGCGTGCCAGTACATCTTTACAGAAGAAACCGTTGCCCATTCCTACTTCCAATACGTTGTCATAGGCCTTCAGTTGCAGGAGCTGTATGGTATGCAGGTTGATAGCCCTATTAGTGCTATTCATATTTTCCGCTACTGTTTTTCCCTGTTCACCTTCGGGTTTTCTAAGCTGTGCCGCCAATAATTCAAAATCCATAAAGAAGTAATAGTTTTATAAAAACACGAAACATAATAGCTGTGATCTGCCACGCTAGGCTTTATCCTTCAGGATCTTTTTCCTGTGGAGGGTTCCCCATTCTTTGAGGGCTTCTATCAGGGGCATTAAGGTGGCGGCGTGCGGGGTAGGGGTGTACTCTACCGAAACCGGCAATGTATCGTATACGGTTCTTTTAATAAGCTGATGGCTTTCCAGGTCTTTCAGTTCTTTACTTAACATGCGGGCGGTGATACCCGGGATCTGGCGTTCTATATCTTTAAAGCGTTTATTGCCGTTGTTGATGGCAATGATGATCTGTAGTTTCCATTTGCCATTGATCACATCCAGTGCGTCTCTCACCGGCAATAGTATGTTCATACATTGCTTATGATCTTTCTCTCCGTCTTTACAGGACGTCATATGATAATGTTAAATTCTTTTGAATAATCTGCTATACTATAGTATAGTGGTTACAAAAGTATAGCATATACGCATAGCTTTGCATCAATATCTGAAAATTTATGAGTATCCTTAACGACCTCCAGTGGCGCTATGCTACCAAAAAGATGAACGGGCAACCTGTAGCCCAGGAAAAAGTAGACTATATTCTTGAAGCCGCCCGTTTGGCGCCCACTTCTGTAGGTATACAGCCTGTAGAAGTTATTGTGGTGACAAACAAGGCGTTATTGGAAAAAATACAGCCCATTGCTTTTAACCAGCCCCAGATCACAACCACTTCGCATCTGCTGGTATTTGCTGCCTGGGACAGCTATACTCCTGAACGTATCAATAAAGTATTCGACAGGGTAAACGCAGAAAGGAACCTGCCTTATGAAGCTACGGCAGACTACCGTCAGAAAATGCTGACCAATTTTGCCGGAAAGCCTGCTGAGGAAGCTTTCCAGCATACAGCGCGCCAGGCTTATATCAGCTTTGGGATGGCCATCGCCGCTGCTGCTGAGCAAAAAGTTGACGCTACGCCTATGGAAGGTTTTGACGCTGCTTCACTGGATAAATTGCTGGAACTGGATAAAAAAGGCCTCAGGAGTGTAACCCTGTTACCATTGGGTTACCGTGACGCGGAAAACGACTGGCTGGTAAACCTGAAAAAAGTACGTAAGCCTAAAGAGGAATTTGTGACTGTAATGAGTTAACAGGTTATCTTTACGTTAACCGGTGGACCAGCACTGCCGGCTGGTACCCATGGACATTCAGGAATATATTGGCAACGGAGCCGTATTGCAGCGTTTACACCACCACATGACGGAAGATGATCTTGCCGAGTTCAATACTTTGGCCGATCTGCATCCCGAATTGCAGCAGGAGCTTGTGTATGCTTACGATCTGTTAACAGAAATTTCTGCCAGGTATCCCCCGGACCAGGTTCATCCCAGGTTTACGGAGGCCTATAATGGTCACCTGCAACTTTATCGTGAAACACATGGCATTACTGCAACCACAGATGTGGAAGATCTGTCACATAAATATGCTTACTATGCCAATATTTATAAAGTGGTCTTTATCTTCTACCTGGTTTTCCTGGCTTTGACAATTGCGCTGACCATCTATTTCTACTACCAGGTGGAAAGCAAATAGGAGGAGTGATCCTTTATTCATAAAAAAATAATGGCAGCGATTCCGCTGCCATTATTTTTTTCAATACTACGCCATTTCTTCGGCGGCTTCGTAATTGATACTGCTTTCTGCAATATCTGTAAGCTGTGTATCGGTTTCTTTTTCTTCTTCGAGCGTTTGACGCAAGAGCTCAGCGCATTCTGTCAGGCCAAGTGTTTCGGCCAGTTGTGCCAACCCGCCATAGGTTGCGATCTCGTAGTGCTCTACTTTTTGAGCGGCCATGATAAGACCTACGTCACGGGTTGAAGTACCCTCTTCGGTTTCTTCGATAATGCTTTCGCCTTCTTTGGTAATACCTTCTATGGCTTCGCATTTTTTACCACGTGGCGCTTTTTCGAGGTAACCAAAAACCTGTTCCAGCCTGGCTACGTGCTCTTTACTTTGTTCGGTGTGCAAGTCAAATGCCTGTTTCAGCTCTTCGGAAGAAGCTGCCTTTTTCATTTTAGGCAAAGTTTTTACGATGTGTTTCTCTGCCCAATAAATATCCTTCAGAGAGTCTTCAAAAAACTCTTTCAGCATAGAATCATTGGCGCCAGCGCCTGCGTTTGCTGTTTTAGACATACTGGCTGTTCTTTTCTTCGTTGTTGTTTTTGCTGATTTAGATTGTGGCATAATGCATAAGTTTTAATATTAGGTATAATAAAAACATCGTGCCATCGTGAATGCCACTTCATTGACGGAAGGGGGGAATAGCGGATTTTCATTATCTTACCGTATGCAGCAAACTTTCTTTTTCCAGGCGATGATCTACCTCGCCGCCGCCGTGATAATGGTGCCTATTGCCAAGCGCATAGGTTTGGGGTCTGTATTGGGATATCTTGTAGCAGGTGTGATCATTGGTCCTGCCTGTCTTCAGTTTGTGGGACAGGAAGGGGAAGATATTATGCATTTTGCGGAATTTGGTGTGGTGATGCTGCTGTTTGTGATAGGTCTGGAGCTGGAGCCTTTACGTTTATGGCGATTAAGAAAGTCGATATCGGGTTTGGGTGGACTGCAGGTGGGCGTTACGTCTCTTGCGGTGATGGGTATTGCGCTGGCGTTTGGACTGGAATGGCGTCAGGCGCTGGCGTTGGGGCTTATCATGTCGATGTCGTCGACGGCTATTGTATTACAGTCGCTGAATGAAAAGGGGCTGATGAAATCTGCTGCGGGCCAGTCTTCTTTTGCCGTGCTGTTGTTCCAGGATATAGCGGTGATCCCCATTCTTGCTATTTTTCCGCTGCTGGCTACCGGTGCGGGGGGCGATCATGCGGCTGCCGCTCATGCAAAGGGGTGGGTGCAAACCCTGCCGGCAGGATTACAAACGCTGATTGTATTGGGGAGTGTAGCTGCGGTAATTGTAGCCGGCCGTTATTTACTTGGTCCTTTTTTCCGGATAATAGCCAAAACAGGATTGCGGGAACTGTTCACTGCCGCCGCGCTGTTGCTGGTGGTAGGCATTGCAGTGTTTATGACCTTTGTAGGGTTAAGTCCTGCCCTTGGCGCTTTCCTGGCGGGTGTTGTACTGGCCAACAGCGAATACCGGCATGAGCTGGAAAGTGATATAGATCCTTTCAAAGGACTGCTGCTGGGGCTTTTCTTCATGGCTGTGGGCGCCTCGGTTGACTTTAACCTGGTTCTGGCGAAACCACTGCTCATCATTGGGCTTGCGGTGGGTGTGATGGTGCTGAAAATGGTCATTCTTATGGGGCTGGGAAAACTTTTCCGGCTAACAAAAGACCAGAATGCCACGTTTGGGGTAGGGTTGAGCCAGGTAGGAGAATTTGCTTTTGTATTGTTCAGCCTGTCGCGGCAGGAGGGTATACTATCGCATGAGCTTACCAATATTATGGTGGCGGTAGTGGCTATGAGTATGGCTTTCACGCCGCTGTTGTGGCTTATACACGAGAAATTATTATTGCCGAGGCTTGGTGTGCAGGAAGAGCCGGAAGAAAAGGAAAGTGACCTGGTAGAAGAGGACAACCCTGTTATCATTGCAGGTTATGGTCATTTTGGGACCACGGTTGGCCGTTTTCTCCAGGCGCATGGCATTGGAACAACCGTATTGGATGCGGATAGCGACCAGGTAACCTCGCTGCGGCGCATGGGTTTTAAAGTGTATTATGGCGATGCCAGCAGGCACGACCTGCTTGAAATAGCCGGTGCGCGGAATGCAAAACTTATCATCATTGCGATTGGTGATGAAGAAAAGCGGCTGGAATTGATCCGTAATGTCAAGAAACATTTTCCCGACCTGCGTATGATGGTAAGGGCTTCGAACCGTTACGACGCTTACGATCTTATGAATGCGGGGATCCTTAATATTTACCGTGAAACGCTGGATACGAGTTTGCGTATGGGGGTAGATGTATTGAAGCTGCTGGGGGTTCCTCCCGAAGAAGCCACCCATTCGGCACGCACCTTTTTCATGTACGACGAGCGGATGCTGAAGCAGCTTTCGGCCATCCGTAATGAAGATGAGTATGTACTGGCCATCCGTCATAATAACGAGGAGCTTGAAAATATCATCCGTGCCGACCGTGCGGATAAGCCGGTATTGCAGGGGCAGGACCCTGTGGGGGAGAAGAACCTGGAAAAGGCGGTCAACAAAACCACTGTTTTACCCTGCCAGCAGCAGGTTCATCCCCCTGTTTAGCCGTTTCGCCCCGTGTGCCGCCGGGCGGGCAGTGTTTTTTATCATCTTTGATGTATGATAGCAAGTAAGGACGAAAAAAGGATCAGCATTTACTGCGCCGTGGTGGTGGCTGTAGTGGTGAACATTCCGCGCATCTCTGCCTTGCGTACCGGGGGGCTTGTCAACAGGGTATCTTTTTTTGAACCTGCTGAATTTTGTTTTCAACTGGGATATAATTTTTTATTCTGTTATGCGGTTTTTGCCGTTAACCTGTTATACCAGTCGCGTTTTCGTTTGCGCCTGCTTCATAATGTATTGCTGTTGCTGTTTGGTTTTGCGCTGGGTGCTTTTCTTCAAAGAACGATATTTGATCTCCAGATGCCGGTACGGCTGTACAGGGCCGGCTATTTCGGGCGTTTTTTTATATGCATGGCGGTAGAACTGCTGATGGTTCGGATCTTTTTTTTACTGCGCGAAATGAGAGCCAAAGAGGTAGAAGCGGAACAGGCCCGTACCAGGTTTGCGAAGGCCGAACTGGAGTTGATGAAGCAGCAACTTAACCCTCATTTTTTCTTCAACTCGCTTAGTACGCTTTCAGGTATCGTGCGCGAAGATCCGGCCAGGGCGCAGCGTTTTATAAGCGTGCTATCGAAAACTTTCCGTAACCTGCTTCAGAAAAAAGATGCGGTAGTAAGTTTGAGAGATGAGTTACAGGATCTCCAGCTTTACAGGGAACTGTTATATATGCGGTTTGAAAACAGCATTAGTGTCATGATCCAGATCCCGGAAGAATGGATGGATAAAAAGCTGCCGCATCTTTCATTGCAGCCGCTTATTGAAAATGCTGCTAAACACAATAAGGCTACAGAGGCGGCGCCGCTTCTTATACAATTATTTATAAAAGAAGAGAGGCTATGGGTGCAAAACAATCTGCAGCCGCTTGGTTTTGTGCAGGAGCAAAGTGGAACAGGCCTGTTTAATCTTAACGAGCGATGCCGTATCTTATTAGGCAGGGAAATCACCATTCGCAGGAACGATAGTCATTTTATTGTTATTTTACCATTCGAATAATCAACTATGCCACTACGTGTATTATTAGTTGAAGATGAGCCGGCCAATGCCCGGAACCTGGAGTTTATGCTTCATGAGGCAGATCCTTCCATAACGATAATGGATGTGCTTCCTGGTGTTGAAGATACCATTGCTTGGTTCAGGAAACAACCTGATGGCTGTGATCTTGTATTTATGGATATAAGGTTGAACGATGGGCTTTCGTTTGAAGTATTCGATAAAGTGAAAGTAGAGCAGCCTGTTATTTTTGTTACGGCGTATGACAACTATGCCTTGCAGGCGTTTAAGGCCAATGGTATAGATTATATTCTGAAACCTTATGATGAAACTGAAATACGGGCGGCGCTTGCCAAGTATAACCGGTTACAGGGTGCCGGGCCGGTAAAAGCGGATATGGGCCAGTTGGATGCCTTGCTTAAAATGATGCAGCAGGGCGCTACTTATTACAAACAGTCTTTCCTGGTACATTTCCGTGAAAAGCTGCTGCCGTTGGAAACGGCGCGTATCGCCTGGTTTTATACGGCCAATGAAATTGTATATGCCTGTACCAGCGACAAGAAACAATATGCTATAGAGTTTACTCTTGAACAGTTGCAGACCCAGCTTGATCCAGCGCAGTTCTTTCGTGCCAACAGGCAGTTTATCATACAACGTAGTGCTATAAAGGAAATAGAGCTGTATTTTAACGGGCGTCTTTATTTGAAGCTTACGCCTGAACCGGCAGAGAAGGTACTTATCAGCAAGGCGCGCGTACCTGAATTCAAAACCTGGATGAATTACTGAAAGTTCACCTCCGGTTATTGACGCTTCACCGGTTTGTTGCTGGTTAAACTGCGCTCCGCTACTGAGCTTTGCATATCACCAAACAAAAGAAATAATATGAAACTTTTCAAAATTGCGGCTTTATTTATTTGCTGCTTGATGTTGTCTGTGATGTATGTTCATGCACAGGATTTAGGAAACAGCACACCTGAAGAACGTGCGGCCATGCAAACCGAATGGCTGAAAACCAAGCTGTCGCTGAGCAGTGAACAGGAAACCAAAGTGAATGAAATAAACCTGAAGTATGCGCGTGAAATGGATCCTGTTCTCAAGGGCAGCGGCGGCAAACTTGCGAAGCTGAAAAAGGCCAAAGCCATCAACGATAAAAAAGAAGCGGAATATAAGACTGTGTTCAGCTCTGAGCAGTTTGCCACTTACCAGAAGTTAAAATCGGATATGAAGGACCAGATGAAGGCTAAGATGAAAGAAAGGAAGAATGGGTAACAGCCGGCAGGTGTTGCCGGGAGTGTTAGGGCGTGATGTGGAATGTTTAGCCGTGGTGTGTTACCATGCTATTTGTACGGAAATGGTGCCTACTGAGCGGGGCGTCATATGCTGAACTTCGCGGGTGCGGAGGCTTTGTTTCCATAAGATACCGAAGCCGCCTGATGAGGCTATGATGCCAAAATCGAGGTGGGCAAGAAAAGGTTCCGGGCGCATGGTTGCATGCGCCTGGCCGTGTATCTTACTGTTATTGTTAAGCGGGGACTGGCTATTGAGCAAGCCGCCCTGGTACATGGCCTGGTAGCCGGTCCACTGAAGGCCGGGTTGTAATATGCCGTAGAGCTGCCATTGTTTTTTGCCGGGCGTATTGGGCCGGCAATACTGTTGTATGAAACCTTCGTAATAAGAGAATTTTTTACCAAAGCGGAACAGAGTATATACCTGTGCGCTTGTTTGCAAACTGCCCAGCATGGCGGTGCCGCCGGCATTGATATCCAATCCTTCGCCGATAGCGCATAACTGCTTCTCGGCAGTGAAATTATAATTCAGTAACAAGTCGGTAGGCAACTGGTGATCCCATCCCCTGGGCGTATAAAAGCCGCCGATGCTATGAATCAGTTTCTGGAAATTGCTTGCCAGTGAGGCAGGACCCATTATTCCCAGGAGCAGCTCTGACTGCAGGTTCAGTTTCCTACGTTTATCGGCAGAATGTAAACTATGTTTTATATATAATCCTCCTCCGAAGTGATAATCGTTGGGGTCGGGGTTATAGGTCCGTATTTCTGTAGGCGTGTACATTACCTGCATTATTCCCCACCCGGAGGTGTTGAAGGCGCTATCGCCTGCTTTGGGCATCAAGGCATTTATGAAAGCGCGTGGCCGTGCTGCGGGGCGGTAAAGATCGATGCCAGTGCCATTGGTATAACCATCGTCGGTTCCCATGCCGCGGATATCGATGCCGTCGTTATCATCGAATCCTTTCAGGAGATGGCGGAATTCCTGCCCCTGTGCCGCCAGGGCGGTAACGGATACTACCAGCAATAAGAGAAAACGGTTGAAATGAGCTTTCATGTCGACGACAAATGTAAATCTATCCGACTAGTTTGCCTATTTTTAGGCTGTGCTTACTTTCCCCGATACTGAACTGCTTGATCGAGTGGCTGCCGGCGATGAGGCGGCGTTTAGCCTGCTGTTTGCGCGTTTCCGGGACCAGCTTTTCGCTTATCTGAACAAGGTCACCAAATCCCGCGAGGTAGCTGAAGAGGTGGTGCTGGATGTGTTTGTCAAGATCTGGCGTGGCCGTGCTGCGCTTACCAGCGTCAATAATTTCGAGGCTTTTCTTATTACCGTGGCGCGAAATTGTGCTATCGATTTTTTGCGCCGTGCGCAGCGTGACAAGGTTTTGCAGGAGCAGCTGCGTCATGCCATGCCGCCTGTTACGGCCGACGCCGCCGATGGTGGGATTATAAGAGAGCATACCCGCACTGCTATTCTTGCAGCGGTGGCGGAGCTGTCGCCGCAGCGTAAAATGGTTTTCCTGCTCAGTCGTGAGCAGGGGCTTAGTTATGAAGAAATTGCCGCCCGTATGGATATTTCTGCTAAAACCGTGGCAAATCACCTTTCTTCCGCCCTGCAATTCATCCGTGACAGGCTTCGTATTGATGACGGCGCTGTTAGCCTGTTGCTGCTTTGTTGTTTGCGCTAAAAAAACTTTCTTCCCGATTGGGATACACCTTTTTTTTCATCGTCTCTTTTGGTAACTGCAAAACTATTATATGGCCAAGGCAGCGGAACGAGTACAGGAACTATTATCCGGATACCTGGATAATCAGTTGACGGAGCGCGAATACAAAGCGCTCTGGCAATTGATGGCAGGTTCGAGCGACCGGGATCTAACGGAGATACTGGATTATTATTGGGATAGGGCGGCCTTTGAAGGGGAGGCGCTGCCGGCAGCGGTGTGGGAGCAGAAGATAAAGGAGCTGATAAATAATAAACAGGATACGGGAATACCGGTGACAGAACCGGGCACACGGTTGCAGACGGCGGCGCAGCAGGGAGCTAAGCCAGATAACATGGCGCAGCCGGTACCGCAAACCAAGTTACGCCGGTTATTACCAGCTACGCGCTGGTGGGCGGTAGCGGCTACCGTGTTTGTACTGGTGTTGACGGCGCTGTTGTGGCCGCGGGCAAAGAAAGGGGTATTACCTTCTGCGGCCGGTGATGGCGATGCGCCGGCGATAGCGGCTATAAAGCCTGCCACCAATAAAGCGGTTTTAACCCTGGCCGATGGCAGCACGGTTGCGCTGGACAGTGCGGTGAATGGCATTGTGGCGGCGCAGGGTGCGCTTAAGGTACAACAGCAGCAGGGGCAGCTTACCTATGCGCACCAGGCGGCGGCTGGCGAGCAGGTATTTTACAATACACTTACTACGCCGCGGGGAGGCAAATACAGGCTGTTGCTGCCCGATGGCAGCCAGGTATGGCTGAATGCCGCTTCATCGATACGTTATCCTACTGCATTTGCCGGTAAGGAGCGTGTAGTGGAGCTGACCGGCGAGGCCTATTTCGACATCGTTGCCAATGAGCGGCAGCCTTTCAGGGTCAACAGCGGCGGACAGCAGGTGACGGTGCTGGGCACCGGGTTTAATGTGAACGCCTATACCGATGAGCGTTTGATACGAACAACACTGGTATCGGGCAGTATAAAAGTGGCTGAACAAGTGCCGCAAACAGGTGCTTCGGTGGTGCTTACGCCGGGTAACCAGGCGCGTTTTGTGAAAGGCAGCATAAGGGTGAAGGAAGTGAATACGGAGGATGAAACGGCCTGGAAAAATGACCTGTTTGCTTTTAACGATGTAGACTTTGAAACTGTGATCCGTGAGCTGAGCAGGTGGTACGATGTAGAGATCACCTTCAAGGGGCAGATGCCCGGCAGGCAACTGATGGGGAATGTTTCCCGTAACTATAGTATTACGCAGGTATTGAAAATGCTGGCATTTGCGGCCCGCATCGATTACGAAATAGATGGAAGGAAAATTACTTTATCATCAAAATAAAGCTTCATGAAATAACGAAAGAACAACCAACACTAACTAAACATCTGCAGAGGAGTTATCCAAAAAAAACCGGAAGTAGTTGCAGTACTTCCGGCGGAGTATGGGTAGCTGTTACCTCTTTTGCGCGAAGTATTACATAACCCAAAACGGAACAAAGGTATGAATTTGACTAAGGTTTTTACCCGAAAAATGCTTATGATGATGAGAATGACTGCATGGGCTTTGCTGCTGGCTACAATGCATGTAAGTGCCAAGGGGCTCTCTCAGAAAGTGAGTCTGTCTGCAAAACAAAGCTCACTCGAACATTTGTTCAAGGAAATCAAAAAACAAACAGGTTACCTGTTTTTGTACGACAAGGAAGTCATTGGCCAGTCGAAGCCAGTGAATATTTCTGTGCATGATCTTTCCCTGCAACAAACGCTTGAGCTGGTATTTAAAGACCAGCCACTGGCTTACACCATTATGGAAAAGAACATACTGGTGAAAACGAAGCCGGCAGCGCCGGCTGATATTGCGGAATGGAATACGCCGCCGCCACAGGTGTCGGTTGACGGTCTTGTTATCGATTCCAAAACTGCGGAGCCTGTTGTGGGCGCCGATGTGCAGATCAAAAACACGAAGAAGGGTGTTACCACCAATGCCAGCGGTGAATTCGCCATCCGCGTGGAAACGGGTACCGTTCTCAAGATCTCCTTCGTGGGGTATGATGCGCAGGAGTATACGGTGAAGAACAATGCCAGGATCACGATCCGCCTGGTGCCGTCGGTGAATGCCATGGAAGACATGGTGCTTACCGGTGTGTATACGCGCCGCAAGGAAAGTTTTACCGGCGCTGCCACTACATTTACCGGCGACCAGCTGAAGCAGGTGAGCAACCAGAATATACTACAGGCGCTGAAGGTAATGGACCCTGCTTTTGTGCAGCTTGAGAATACGGCCATGGGATCGAACCCTAACGGCTTACCGGATATACAGATCAGGGGCGCCAGTTCCTTACCGGATCTTACGGGAGAATACAATTCCAACCCCAATATGCCATTGTTTATACTTGATGGTTTTGAAACGACACTTACCCGGATCTATGATCTCGATATCAACAGGGTATCTTCCATTACCATATTAAAAGACGCTGCTGCAAAAGCTATTTATGGTTCCAGGGCTGCCAACGGGGTTGTGGTAGTAGAAACCAAACGTCCGCAGGCGGGCAAACTCAGGCTTACGTATAATGCCGATCTGAATATCAATGCGCCTGATCTCAATAGTTACAATCTTACCAATGCTTCTGAAAAGTTACAGGCTGAGCTGGATGCCGGTATGTATACCACTACCTATCAGCCTGAGACACAACTGCTGCTGGAACAATATAATGAGCATGTAAAAGCGCTGGCACGGGGTGTGAACACCTATTGGTTGTCGAAGCCGTTACGTGTAGGCACCGGCCAGAAACATGCAATTGCGCTTGAGGGTGGCGATACTTATATGCGTTATGGGGTTGACCTGGCCTATAACAATATTGCGGGTGTGATGAAGGGTTCCGGGAGGAGTACCACTTCTGGCACCGTTACCTTATCGTACCGGATCAACAAGCTGTTGTTCCGCAACCTGCTTACGGTAAACTTCAACAAGGCCGATGATTCTCCTTACGGAACCTTCAGCGAATATGCCAGGCTGAACCCGTATTTTGAACCAACCGACGCCAATGGCAATATGAAGAAGATACTGGGCACTTATAACCCGGCGGGGCAGGCTGCGGATGAAATTTATACCAACCCGTTGTACAACGCAACATTGGGCACGAAGAACTTTTCGAAGTACACCGAGATCGTCAATAACTTTTACGCAGAGTACACCGTGTCTGCTGCGCTGAAGCTGATAGGCCGTTTCGGATTTTCGCAGAAAGAAGATGTAAGGGAAGATTTTTATCCTGCCAACCATACGCGTTTCATCACCTGGACGGGAGATGCTTTTTTCAGAAGAGGTTCTTATACCATTACCAACGGCACTACCCGTTATTTCAAACCCGATCTTACCCTTAACTATACAAAGCAGTTTGGTAAAAGCATGGTGCTGCTGAATGCCGGATGGAATATGATGCAGAATTCATTTTCTACCTATGGTATGACGGCACAAGGTTTTATGAATGACCGGGTGGATTATATTTCGTTCGCCCGGCAATACCAGGAGAACGGAAGGCCTACGGGCTCTGAGAACACTACCCGTGAAGTAGGGATGCTGGCGTCGATGAACTACTCTTACGACAACAGGTACCTGATGGATCTTACGGTGCGCCGTAACGGGTCTTCCGTTTTCGGTTCCGATAACCGCTGGGGTAATTTCTGGTCGGCAGGGCTGGGATGGAACCTGCACAATGAAGCGCCGCTCAGGGGCAATTCTGTTGTAAACCTGCTGAAGCTGCGTGGTTCTATCGGTTATACCGGTAATCAAAGCTTCAACCCTTACCAGGCCATGGCTACCTATAACTACTATACCGATATCTTCTATGATAACGTGGTATCTGCCAAGCTGATGGCGCTTGCCAACAACAACCTGAAATGGCAGCAGACAAGAGATATCAATATGGGGATAGACGCCCAGTTGTTTAAAAGAGTAAACCTGCGTTTCGATTATTATGTTTCGCAGTCGGACAAACTGCTGGTGGATCTTTCCTTACCTACTTCCACGGGCTTTTCTTCGTACCGCCAGAACGTAGGGGTTATGCAGAACAAGGGTTTTGATGCGACCATCAATTACCGTATTTACAATAACCCGCGTAAAGAAGCTTTTGTAAATGTGTTTGGAACGGTGGCGCAGAACAAGAACAAGATCGTACGCCTGAACAATGCACTGGATACCTATAACAACAAACAGGATACGACCAGTACCACCAAGCCACGTACCCGTTATAAAGAAGGGCAGTCCACTACGGTCATATGGGCGGTGCCTTCACTGGGGATCGATCCTATCACGGGGAGAGAGGTGTATCGCAAAAAGGATGGCGGCACCACCTATACCTGGAATGGCGATGACCAGCAGGTGATGGGCGATGCCACACCTGATTTCAACGGCAGCTTTGGGATCAATGCGCAGTATGGCGGTTTCAGTATCAACTGTGCATTCACTTACCGTTTTGGCGGACAGTATTATAACCAAACGCTGGTGGATAAAGTAGAGAATGCCAATATCCGCTACAATGTAGACAGCAGGGTATTCTCCGATACCTGGAAGCAACCGGGCGACAATACTTTCTATAAAAAGATAGGAGCCACACCTACGACCACTTATGCCACATCGCGTTTTGTAGAAAACCTGAATGAGTGGCAGTTGACTTCCCTGAATGTGGCTTATGATTTCAGGAATCATGCGTTTCTCAAGAAAGTGGGTATGCAGGGGCTTCGTCTTACGCTTTATACGATTGATGTCGCCAGGATGTCTACGGTAAGAGCCGAGCGGGGGACCGATTATCCTTTTGCCCGTACATTTTCTTTTTCAGTGAGAGCAAGCTTCTAAAACATCAGGAACATGAAAACAAAAAACAACTACTTTATCATATTTCTCCTGCCGGTGTTATTGGTTACCGCAGTATCCTGTAATAAATGGCTTGATGTAAGGCCTAAAGACCAGGTAAAGGATAATGAAATGTTTGCTTCGGAGACGGGGTTCAAAGAGGCGTTGTCGGGCATTTATGGCACGCTTGCTACGGAGACCCTTTATGGCAAGGAGCTTTCTTTTGGCATGCTGGGTGTGCTGGGAATGGAATGGGAAGGTGCTTCGCTGGCCTATGAAGGAGAGCGTACGTACGACTACACGCCTACTGCAACGGTGAGCAGGATCGACGCTATCTGGGCGCAGCTTTATTTTGCGATCGCCAATACCAATAAGCTGCTGAGTGCGATAGATGAGAAGCAGCAGATGTTTGCGCCGGATAACTATAAGGTCATTAAAGGAGAAGCGCTTGCGCTCAGGGCTTTCATTCATTTTGAGGTGTTGCGTTTGTTTGGTGCGAGCTTTGCGGAGAACCCCGATAAAATAGCGGTGCCTTATGTTACTGCCTATAGCGACCAGGTGTTTCCTCAGCTTTCCGTATCGGCGTTTACGAAAAAGGTGATCGATGATCTTGTGGCGGCAGAAGCGCTGCTGAAACAAAGTGATCCTATCATTACCGGCAGAACCATTACTACCATTGATGACGACGGTTATTTGCTGAACAGGCAGGTACACCTGAACTATTATGCAGTAAAGGGGTTGCTGGCGCGGGTGTACCTGTACCAGGGGACCAAAGACAAGGCGCTGGAATGTGCAACAGAAGTAATCAACTCGAATAAGTTTCCCTGGGTAAAACAGGATAATATTGTTGTCAGCACCCTTGCAGACCTGAGTTTTTCTACTGAGCACCTGTTTGCGCTTAATGTGAGCAATCTTACTGCCATTACACAGAGTTACCTGATACCGGGGCAGGCGGCTACCAACCTGTTCTCTTATTCCCGTGACTTGTTATTCACTGCCTATTTCGATAACAGGAGCGATGATTACCGTTGGCTGTACCAGTATGCCGAGAGTGCATCTTCGTATTACCTGCTGAAGTATAACCAGCTTACTACAGCCGCCTGGCCGGAGTCGTACAAGAACAAGATATGCCTGCTGCGTCTTTCCGAGATGTATTTCATTGCTGCGGAATGCCAGGCTGCTACCAATATGACAGCGGCGGCGGAGAAGATCAATACCATTCGACAGCGCAGGGGGGTACCTGCGGTGACCATCGATGCGAATAATTTTTCTGCTGTAGAGGCGGCTGAGTTTCGTCGTGAATTCCTGGGAGAGGGGCAGCTGTTCTACTACTACAAACGGATGAACAGGGCTTCCATTCCACGCGGCAGTGATTTTAACCTGGTGCAGTTAAAGGCTTATAAGCTGCCTATGCCCAGGGCTGAGTATGAAAATGCAAGCCGTGTTGATAACCGCTGATTGTAAACGTTTAATCTGAACACAATGAAAAGTATTCCATATATAGCTATAACGCTACTTACAGCAGTTGCTATGCTGTCGTGTAAGAAAACTGCATATCCTGTTTACGATGCTTCTACTCCTTTTGTGAATGTGTGGCTTGGCACCAGCGCTTATGTTGAAGACAGTGTGGTTTATAATTTCAGCCTGAAGCCTGACCGTGCTGTTGATTCTGTAATGTTCACTGCCCGGCTGATGGGATTGATCTCCGATAAGGATCGTTCGTTCACTTTAAAAGCCGTGGGTGGCGATACCAATAAAATTAGGCTTGGGGTGCATTATAAGTTTGGGCAGTACAAGATTGCGGCCAATAGCTATACGGCAGTGTTGCCTATTTATATATTAAAGTCTTCCGATTTTGCCGACACCAGTTTTTCTATACGTTTTGCGGTAGCTGCGGGTAGTGAGCTGCCTGCGGGTGTTTCGGATATGCAGGCGATGAAAGTGGTGCTTGCCGATCGTTTTCAGAAGCCTGCCAACTGGGATGCGGAAACATCTTCGGCATACACCAGGCTGGCATCGTTGTTCAAATCGTTCAGCAAGGTGAAGTTCCAGTTCATCACCAATGTAACAGGCGTGCCACCTACTTACAGGGTGCGTTATTCGGGTACTGCTGTTCCGCCGGATGAAATTCCTTATACGCAATACCAGTATTATAGCAATACCTGTAAAACAGCTTTGTTGCAATATAATGCCACACATACTACGCCCCTGACCGATGAAACGGGGCAGGCGATCAGCTTTTAAAGATTCGTTACCATTCAACTATCCATTATGCGTTTTAACCTTCCATATATAAAGCTCTCCTTTTTATTACTCGCTGTAGCAGTAATAGCGGGATGTTATAAAGACAAAGGCAATTACGATTATGTCAGTATCGATGAGGCTACTATAGATACGTCGGGACTGGCCACCAATTACTCTATACAAAGGTTCGATACTTTGACTATTGCTCCTGTAGTTACTTACCAGGGAGTAAAGGTCAATTCTGCCAAACCCCAGTTCCCCGAGCTGAAGTTTGTATGGAAGATGTACCCGGCGTCGAGTGTTCGTTTGAATGATGAGCGTACGCTGGACAGTACTGTTACGCTGCATAAAATGCTTGACCAGCCTGAAATGGCGTGGGAAGTATTGTTTACGGTGGTAAATACCAAAACTGGCGTAAAGGCGTTTGCCAAATTTGCTGTGGCGATAGCGCCTTCCCTTGCCGAGGGGTGGATGGTGCTTTACGAGAAAAACGGGCATAGCGATGTTGGTCTTATCGTAAACGACCGCATTGCCAAGGCGACAGTAAAGGAGAAGGTGTTGTACGATTTGTATGCCGCTTCGAACGGTGCGCCTTTGAAAGGGAAGCCGGGTTCTCTTATTACTTCTACGGCCAACTTTCCTACTTACCTGAGTTTGTTCATTCAGACTTCTGAGGATGTAGCATCTGTATGGCCGGGTACGTTTGAGCGAAAGGCGACATTCAGCGATACGCTTTTCTGGACAGTGCCTTCTGTGAAGACGCCTGCTTTTATCACTGCTTCGGAAGGGCGTAAGGAGTTTGTGCTGAACAATAACAAGCTTCATAAGATAGACTACCTGACTATTGCGCCGGGCAGGAGGGCGTTTGATGATGGTGCGGCAGGCACTTATGGCACGCTTGCGCCATGGGTTGCCTCGAGCGTTCATGCTACCCTTGCCACGGTAGTATATGACCAGACCAACCAGCGCTTTCTTAAGCTTACTTCTGCGGGCGCCGATATTATACCATTCACAACCAAGCAGGCGGCCAAGGGGCCATTCGATATCAATAATGTAGGGATGCAGTTCCTGTTATCGGATGTAGGGAGGAACTATTACCAGTATTCGGTGATGAAGCAAACCAGTACGGGTAAATATTACCTGCTGGCGGCGAACTTCAGGGTAGCGGATACCGACAGTACGCTTGCGAAAGGCAAGTATGATATGAGCGCCTGTCCGGAGATAGAGAATATCAATTCCATTACTGCGGGTTACCTGGGTGAAATATTTTATTACAGTGCGGGCAGCAATAAGTTCTACCAATTCAAATACAATACAGGCGTTACTGAGAACTTATGGACGGCTCCGGGTAATGAAAAGATCACCTGTATAAGGCTGCAGCGTTCTTATGGCACCAATCCTGCGCAGGATGTGTTGTATGCGCCTAAAAATGCCAATAAGGTTCTTTATATCGCCACTTATGATGAGGCTTCGGGGAATGGTAAAGTGTATGAGATGCTGGTAGATCCATCCAGCGGGGCGCTTAATACGGGTTCGGTGCGGGTATATGAGGGTTTTGGTAAAATTAAAGCGATGGCGTGGAAGCCTTTTATCTAATCATTATTCATAAATATTTATAAATTAAAGGAGAATTGAAAATGCGACGAGTACTTTTAAGTTTGCTGGCATGGCCAGCGATGGCCCTGGCAAGTAAGGGCGATAATACCATCCATATTTCCGGGAAGATGATCAATATGGAGGAGGATTATGTAAAGGTGTTTATGTTTTACACCTATGACGGTGCGAAACATCTTGACAGCGCCACTGTTGTCAACGGTATGTATCATTTTACACTGGAAGCGGAAGGCGCTTTACAGGTAAACCTGCTGGGTCGTGTGGATATGTCGAAAGTAAAGGGGCCGATGATGATCAATAACCGGAACCGTGCGCAGGTGTATGTTCAGGCGGGCAATATCGAGATTACGAATACCGATTACTTTGGTAATATCACAGTAAAAGGTTCTGCAGCGCAGGAGACTTTTGAAAAGCTTACTTCGGCGGCGGCGCCTTATAAGGAAAAGATCGGTAAACTAATGCCGGAATACTATGCGTTCAACAAGGCTGGTGATTCTGCGGCAGGTAAAAAAGTGCTGGCTGATATCAATAGCATCAGCAAAGAAATGAGCGAAAAGGTTTTTGTGAGTTTTGTAAAAAAGAATCCTTCGGATCCGATGGTGATGTATGCTTTGCAGAATATTTCCGGTGGTGGTGAAAAGCAGTCGGACATGGTAATGGAACTGTTTAAGACCCTGCCTGAGAAAGTGCAGAAATCACCGGCAGGTCATGAGTTCATTGGCCGTTTAGAAGGAAAGAAAAGGATTGCGATAGGGGCTATTGCTCCTGATTTTACCCAGGCTGATACAGCAGGCAATCCCGTTAAGCTCTCCGATTTCAGGGGTAAATACGTACTGCTCGATTTCTGGGCCAGCTGGTGCGGACCTTGCCGCAAGGAGAATCCGCATGTGGTAAAATACTATCACCAGTTTAAAGACCAGAACTTCACGGTGCTTGGCGTATCGCTGGACAAGCAGGGCGACAAAGCGCGCTGGATAAAGGCGATCCAGGACGATAAACTGGACTGGACACATGTTTCGGATCTGAAATACTGGGGTAATGAGGCTGCGCTGCTGTATGGCGTATCGGCGGTGCCGCAGAACTTCCTGATCGATCCGAAGGGGCGCATCATTGCTCAAAACCTGCGTGGCGACGCGTTGGGTGCGAAGCTGGAAGCGCTGTTGAACAAAAAATAAACAGCATCAGATTTCATATCCCCCTAAAAGGCTGTATCGTTTTTTGATACAGCCTTTCTTTTACCCGGTCTTTTCCTTCCCCCGGGTTCACATTCGTCATTCGTTTTCTGCCGTCTGTCATTCATTTGTCCTAAATAAACCCTAAAACCGCCGGAAATCTACGAGTAGTTACGTGGATTGTCGGATAGTTCTTATTTTTACCCCTTATAGTAAGGTAACAGTACCTTGTTATAGCGAGTACAATCTTATTCAAATCATTATTCAATTGAAACTCCCGATGCGCAAAATTCATTTGCTTATGGGCGTTTGCTTGTGTATGGGCATTGCTGCTACTGCACAACGTAAAAGAACGCCGGATCCTAAACCTTCGCCAACGGACACTACCCGCAAGCCTATGATGGGTGGTATGGCCAATATGCCTGGAATGATGAACCGTGGTGGCGCTCCCAGTACAGGGCCTAAACCTTTCAACGAAGTAATTACCAGCAAGGCTGTTACCCGTAAGGGCATGTTTACCGTTCATAAAGTGGAAGACCGCTACTTCTTTGAGATCCCTGATTCTGTTATTACACGTGATATATTGGTGGTAAGCCGTATTGCGAAATCGGCTGCAGGTGCCCGCGCCCGGATGATTGGTTATGCGGGAGACCAGATCAATGATAATGTCATCCGGTTTGAGCAGGGACCCAACAACCGTCTTTTCCTGAAGTTGATCTCTTATACCGAGATAAGTGCCGATACTACGGAAAATGGTATGTACAAGTCTGTTCTGAATTCAAACCTGCAACCTATTGCAGCGGCTTTTGATATCAAGGCTTTTCATAAAGATTCTGCTTCCAGGTCAAGCGCTGTCGTTATCGATGTCACTGAATTTATTTCAGGCGACAATGATATCATGTTCTTCGATCCTACTGCCAAAAGGGCGCTTGGTTTATCGGGCATGCAGGCTGGTTCATCGTATATCGATGATGTGAAGGCATTTCCGATGAATGTTGAGGTGAAGACCGTTAAAACCTATATGAAATCGCCCACGGGTGGTGGTATGGGAGCGATGATGGGCGGCGGCGGCGGAAATTCTACGCCGGCTACGTTCGAGTTAAACAGCTCGCTTGTATTACTGCCTAAAGTGCCCATGAAATCACGTTATTTCGATGAGCGTGTAGGTTATTTTGCAACGGGTTATACCGATTTCGATGCGAATCCGCAGGGGGTAAAAAAGGTAAGCATGATCACCCGCTGGAAGCTGGAACCCAAGCCGGAGGATGTAGAAAAGTATAAAAGAGGTGAGCTGGTAGAACCCCGGGAACCGATCGTATTTTATATAGACCCTGCTACTCCCAGGAAATGGATTCCTTATCTTATTGCAGGTGTGAACGACTGGCAGGTTGCTTTTGAAAAGGCAGGTTTCAAGAATGCGATCTTCGCTAAAGAAGCGCCTAAAGACGACAGTACCTGGAGCATTGACGATGCAAGGCATAATGTTATCGTGTACAAACCCTCTGATATACCTAACGCCAGCGGCCCTCACGTACATGATCCCCGCAGCGGACAGATCATTGAAACACACGTAAACTGGTATCATAACGTTATGAGTCTTGTTCGTAACTGGTATATGGTTCAGGCTGCGGCTATCGATCCGAAGGCGCGCAAGATGCAGTTTGATGATGAACTGATGGGACAGCTTATCCGTTTCGTTTCTTCTCATGAAGTTGGGCATACTTTAGGTTTGCGCCATAACTATGGTTCTTCTTCTACTGTACCTGTAGAAATGCTGCGTAACAAACAGTTTGTTGAAGCCAATGGACATACTCCTTCTATCATGGACTATGCGCGTTTCAACTATGTAGCACAGCCTGAAGACAATATCACAGAGAAAGGCATTTTCCCACGTATTGGCGATTATGATATCTGGGCTATTGAATGGGGTTACAAATGGAAACCTGAATACAAAACCGGCGCTGAAGAAGCTACCTGGTCGAACAAATGGATCATTGAAAGGCTGAAGGCCAACAAGCGTCTCTGGTTTGGTACTGAAACAGACAGGGATGATCCGCGTTGCCAGAATGAAGATCTTGGCGACAATGCTATGTTGGCAAGCGCTTATGGTATCAAAAACCTGAAACGTATACTGGTTAAATTACCTGAGTGGACGAAAGAAGCCAACGAAGGTTATGACAACCTTGGCACTATGTATAAAGAAGTAGCTGGCCAGTTTAACCGTTATATGGGGCATGTTGCAAAGAATATTGGTGGTATCATGACCACTCCTAAATTTGTGGAGCAGGCTGGTGCTGTTATTGAGTTTACACCTAAAGCGCGCCAGAAAGAAGCGATGGCATTTCTGCAGCAGCAGCTGTTCACCACGCCAACCTGGCTGATGGATTATAAGATCCTGGCTACAACGGGTATTAATCCTTCGATGTATGTTACCAATATTCAGATGGGAACACTTATGCGTTTGCTGAGCCTGCAAACAGTGAGCAAGTTGTCTATGTTTGAAGAAGCGGAGGGGCCTGCTGCTTATTCTGCTGTTGAAATGACGAATGACCTGAAGAAAGGGATCTGGAGTGAACTTGCTACGCACAAAGCTATCGAGACACAGCGTCGTGTTTTACAGAAGGCATATGTAGAAACATTGCTGGCTGTAATTACGCCTGCTCCTCCTGCTGCAAGCGGCGACGCCATGATGCCACAGGGTGGCGGCGGCGGCACTGCCAAGCTTTCCGATGCTACTTCTATCCTGAAAGGCCAGGCGCGCAGCCTGCTTTCTGAGATCAAAGCAGCTATTCCGGGCGCTCCCAACCAGGCAACCCGTTTACACCTCCAGGATGTAGCGAGCCGTTTGTCTGATGCGCTGGATAAGAAATAGAAGCGCTTATAAGCAGCTTTTTTCAGACAATACAAACAGAGAAGGGGGTGTATTCTACATAGGATACACCCTCTTTTTATTCGTATCCCTGATGGAGCCGGGCACCCATTTAAGCGATTCTCAGCGGCTATTTTTATTTATGAGCCAACCTCTTTTTTTGTGGCAGTTTGTTATTATTCATTTTCTATTGCTGCTTCTACGGGCAGGTGATCGGAGTATTGTACTTCAATGGCTTTTGACCAGATGGTTTTCAGGTGTTTGCTGATGAAGATATAGTCTATTTTTCTGTCGGGTTTGTGGGCGGGGAAGCTGAGCACGGATTGAGATACGGCGTCTGTGAATGCGCGATTCAATACACTGATTGGTTGTGCTGCGGGTGATGAATTCATATCGCCTGCGAGGATGACCGGGCCGTTGAATTGTTTTAATATTTCTGTTATAATGCCGGCCTGTTTTGTGCGGGAGGCTTCACTTCTATAGTCCATATGTACTACGGCTACGGATAAGCGTTTGTCTTCTGCTGTTTTGAGGTCTGCGATAAAGAATGCTACGGACTGTTGTGTAGCGGAGGCGTCTATGGGCAGGCGATGAAGATGGATCTTTTCTATGGGGAACTTTGATAACAGGGCCAGGCCGTATGCGCCGTTCTCAAAAGCGAAGTGGCGGACAAAAATATGATGCATGCCTGTTTGTGCGGCCAGTTCCGCAGCCTGATCCCTGTTGCCCGATCTGCGGCATACACTGTCTACTTCCTGTAATGCAACGATATCGGCACCTGAGCTTTTGATGCAGTCTGCCATTTCCTTCAGCTGGTCTTTTTCATCTTTGTCTGCGCCGTGATGGATGTTGTAAGTCATGATCTTCATTGGCGGAGCGGGATCGGGGTAGATGAGATATTTTTTCCGGGTGGTTTTATAGACTTGCAGGTCGTTTTGCCAGGAGGCTCTTATTACGGCTTCCGGCAGTCCCTGTTCTACCTGGCGCCGCAGCGTTGTGTTTCCTGCGAGCAGGTCGAAGTGCAGTTTGCTGTTGCTGGCGGAATCTTTTTCTCCGTTGAAGAAGTTTGATTTGTCCGGGAACAGGCGATACATGTTTATCAGCCATTGGAGGTTTAATTGTCCTCCGGGGCCAAATACTTCCGTGGGATAGTTGCGCAGGTCGGGGCCATAGCAGGTGTCGCCTTTGTGGCGGGGATCTTCGTTCATTCCTTTTATGGGAGCGGGTACAAAGGAGAAAGCATATTGCGCTTTAAGTAAGGGATGCCCGATGGCCTGAAAAGGAAAATAAGTGCCCCTTCCGTCGCTGATAGCTGTGGCGCCGAACCAACATAGTGATGGATAGAGATAAATGGCTCTAAGGGTATTTAAATTAGGGGAAGGGGGGATTGAAAAATGATAAGGCTGGCCGTGGCGGTAGTTTGTCATTTTTATTACCGTCAGGTTACAATGAACGTTGTTGCTTAGCCAGCGTTCGCCATTGATCATTTGCGCGTATTCGCCGATGGTAAGTGCGTGTACAATGGGGATAGGGTGCATACCTATGAAGCTTTCGAAGCCTTTCTGCAAAACGGGGCCGTCTATATAACCATCGTTGGGGTTGGGGCGGTCGAATACGATGAGGGGAATGCCTTTTCCGGCGCAGGCTTCCATGACGTAGTGGAGGGTGGAGATGTAAGTGTAGAAGCGAACGCCAACATCCTGCATGTCGAACAGCATCAGGTCTATGTTTTCGAGTTCGCGGGAGGTGGGTTTTACATGTGTACCGAAGAGTGAGACGACGGGGAGCGCAGTGCGTTCATCTTTACCGGATGCTATAGCGGTATTGGCTGCAATGCTTCCGCTGGCGCCGTGTTCGGGGCCGAACAGCCTGACTACTTTCATTTTATGTGCCAGCAATACATCGACACTTCTTTTGCCGTTTATGACGGAGGAGTGGTTGGCTACGAGGCCGAGGCGTTTGCCTTTTAGCAGGGGCAGGTAACGGTTTAGTTGTTGTATGGCTGGGATACCGCTGGTTGTATCGGTTTCTGTGCCTGCTGTTGTTGTTACGTTTGTTGTCGTTGTTAGTGTTGTGTTTGCTGTTGTTGCGTTTGATGTCGTTATTGTCGCTGTGTTTTTTGTAACTGTTTTTGCAGCGTCTTTTGCGGTTGCGTTTGCTACTGTTGCTGTGTTTGCGGTTTGGGGATTTGCAAAGAGCGATAAGGAGCAACAGTTAACGGCAAGTGCCAATGCACCTGCCGTTAATTGAGTAAATAGTTTTGTTTTCATTTTTATCAGAGCGTTTATTCCCATCCTTTATTTTGTCCGAGTTTGGGGTTTAGAACATAATCGGCGTTTGCGATGGGCCTGAAGTATTTCTTATCGGGAAAGCTTCTTTTTTCATCGTCGCGCCAGGTTACAAAGCCTTTGGTGCCTTCGGTGAGGCGTGCTGCGCTGCCGTCGATGACGTAGTAAACAACGCCGGGGACTTTGGTGGCCGGGATTGTTTTTACGAACGATACGTCGGGAGTGCCATTGCCATCGAGGTCCATTGGCTGGTCCATAGCCGGAACATAAATGCCTTTCCATTGCATTTCGAGTAAATGACCTTTTTTCCAGCGCAGGAGGTCGGCATAGCGGAAGCCTTCATATACCAGTTCTATGCCCCTTTCGCGGCGGATCTCCAGGAGGAATGGGTCGGAGATCTCCGGGAAATAGACCTGTTGCAGGTATTTGTCGGCCGTTGCTGGCGGTTGTGTGCCGGTGCCTGCGCGTTTGCGTAATGCTGCTATGGTTGTGTTCCAGAGGTCGTTGTTCATTTCTCCCAGTTCTGCTTTTGCTTCGGCATAGTTCAACAATACTTCAGCGTATCTTATCAAGGGTATGGCGTTGAAAGCTTCGGCTGTGCCATCATAGTATTTATCGTCGAGGCTGTACTTGTAGATATGATAGCCAGTGAATGTATAGCCAAAGTTAGGTGGTGCTGCGGTTCCGTCGCTTCTTTTATACCCGAGCGCTCTTATAGTTTGTGCAAGTCGTGCATCTCTTCCGTTCATTTCCCTCACAAACTGGATGGTGTCGAAGCCTTCTTTATCGGTGAAGCGGGAGCCGTCGGTGTTCAGGTAAGTGTTGATGAACTGTTTGTTGAGGCCCCAGCGGGCGCCATAGGTGGCGCTGCTGAATTTCCAGGTAATATCGTGCCACTTGCGTAAGGCGTTGTTGTATACTACTGCCCACAGCACTTCCTGTGATACGGGTGCTTCTGTTGTAAACAATTTGCGGTAGTCGGCGCGTGGGGTGGCGGTGTTATAGATGCTGTATTGCTTTCCGTCGATCACCAGTTTTGCTGCTTCTGCGGCCTGTTTCAGCCATTCTGCTGCGCTGGCTGTGAGGCCCAGCTCCGTATGGTATTTGCGGAAGGTGCCTTCGAAGAGGCAGACCCTTGATTTGTAGGCCAGGGCTACCAGTCGTGTAACCGTAGAGGCGCTGTTGTCTTTGGCATCCCTGATATGAGTGCAGGCGAAGTCGAGGTCTTTTAATACGGAGTCCATGACCAGCGTTCTGGGGTCGCGGCCTTTATAAAGCTCATCGATATCGCTTACATCGAGCGGGGTGGAGTACCAGGGAACATCGCCATAGGTTTTTACTTTATCGAAATAGAAATAAGCCCTGAAGAAGCGGGCCAGTCCTTCGTAATGGTCGCGTGCTTCCTGTGCGATAGCGGGGTTATGCATTTTCTGCAGGAAGTAGTTGATGTTCCTTAGATCGGACCATGACCATGCGGCCTGGTCGACAGCGGAAAAGCTGCCGGCTATGAATGCAGGAGAGTTTGATTTGGAGGTGTAGTCGCCCATTTCATCGGCGATGGCAACGGATAGTCCTGTGGGTACTGCCTTTTCATAGAATGAATTGGCGTAGAGTTTCAGTTCTGCCTCGGTGCTGAAGAAGGAGGCTGGCACCAGTTTATCGAAAGGCTCTTTGTTTAAAAAGTCTTTGGTGCATGACAGGGCGGTAACAACGCAGATTATTACTGCAAGTAGTTTTGTATTTCTGTTGAATGATTTCATTACAGTAAATATTTATTACAGGTAGTATTAGAAGTTAAGGTTCAGGCCCAGGGTGGTTGTTTTGAGCATGGGGTAGGCATAGCCCTGACCGCTATTGTTGAGCAGGTCGCCTACGGGGTCTTCTATCACTTCTACATCTATGTTGCGTGTGTACTTATACATACCTGATAAGGTGAACAGGTTTTGTGTAGAGAAAAAGACAGAAGCTCCTGCAAGGTGCAGGCGTTGCAGCCATGCCTGTGGCAAGGTATAATCTATGGTAAGCGTTTTTAAGCGCAGGTAGCTGGCGTTTTGCAGGTAACGGGTTTGAGGTGCGCCCAGGGAGCGGTTGGCGGCGTTGGCGGCATAACCTCTTAAGCGTGGGAAATAGCCGTTGGGGTTTTCTTCTGTCCACCTGTTGTTCATCATTTTTTCGGACTGGTAGCCGTAAGGGCGGTTGTATAATCCCCAGAAGAGGCCTGCTTCCGGTGCAAAGTACCAGTCGCGTTTACCGATGCCCTGGAAGAATGCCGAGATGCCGAAGCCTCTCCATTTGGCAGACAGGGTGAAGCCAAACTGATAACGGGGGGCGTTGTTACCTATGATGCTTCTGTCGCCGGGTTTGTAGATGGTGTTATCTCCCTGGTTAATGAAGCCATCGTTGTTGACGTCAACGAATTTGATATCACCGGGTAAGAGTTTGCGGTTGTTGGAGTTTTGCAGGAAGTCCTGGTTGGCATGGTGTGCTATTTCATCTGCGGAGGTGAACAATCCTGCTGTGGTATAACCCCATATTTCGCCGATGGTATGGCCTACGTAATAAGTAGAAGCCAGTGTTCCTGTAGGGTTGTTGAACCTGGTGATCTTTGATCTGCTATCCCATAAAGAGCCTGTGATCCCGTATTCGAATGGTTTACCCATCAACCGGCCTTTGTCGCGCCAGGACAAAGAGAATTCCCAGCCTTTGGTTGACATATCGGCGTAGTTGCCGTAGGGTACTGTTGCGCCAAAGGTGTTGGGTAAGGGCTGACCTGCGGTGAACATGTCTTTGGTGTTGCGGTTGTACCAGTCGAAGCTGGCTGTCAGGCGGTTTGACAAGGCGGATACGTCCATGCCGAGATCGAATGTGGATGAGCGTTCCCAGGTAAGGCCTGCGGGGATCACACCGGGCAGTTGCGTGTAGTTGTCCTGGATGCCGTTGAGGATCACACTCATCTTACTCACGTTCATTTGTTCGAGGTAGCGGTAAGGCTGTACATTGCCATTACCCAGGGAGCCGTAAGAGCCTCTTATCTTCCAGTCGTTCAGCCATGAGCGGGTGCTGCTCATGAAAGCTTCTTTTGTAATGCGCCAGCCTGCCGATACGGAGGGGAAAAAGCCATAACGCTGTTTTGCGGGGAATTTGGAAGAGCCGTCGTAGCGGCCATTTACCTCCAGAAGATAACGTTCCCTGAATGCATAGTTGAAGCGGTAAAACAAACCCAGGTAAGCCCATTCATTACCGCCGCCGGTGATGGTATAGTTGAGGCCATCCATCAGGTTGAAGTCGGGCCTGTTTGGTACGAGGAGGCCGTCCCTGCTGGCGTTGAAGATCCTTGTGGTTGAGGTTTCAATGTTGGAGCCGATCAATGCTTTCAGGTCGTGCTGGTTGCCGAAGTTGTTATGGTATTCGGCTGTAAAGTTGGAGGCGATATAATTCCTGTTGTTGGTAAGCTGTTGCAGCAGGCTTCTGCCAAGCCTCGATACCTGGCCGGGAGCAGTGCTATAGTTCACGAAATTGTTGACCCTTGTTTCTTCATTTGTTTCGCGGGAATAAGTGAAGTCGCCTTTGACGGTGAGATAGTTTTTCCAGGGGCGTGCTACCAATCCTATGGTATTCCGGAAGTAGACATTTTTTGTTTTCGACTTATTGTTACCGTCGATAAAAGCGCCTATGCCTGAATATACGCCCGTATGAGAAAGAGTACCATCGGGGTTGTAAATGGTTGCCATAGGGAAAGACAAGAGGTCCATCATACGCCAGATGGTTTGGTTGTCCCTGTCGGCAAGCATGGGATAAGTATAGGTGTAGTTCGATAGCTCGAAATTATTTTGTGCGGTAAGCCAGGGGCTGATGGCTATTTCGCCTTTTGCGCGGAGGTTGTATTTGTTGAATTTATCGGGGTTGGGTTTGAAGATGCCGTCCTGGAAATAGTAGCGGCCTGATAAGAAGTAGTTGGCTTTTTCGGAGCCGCCTGCTACGTTAATGGCCTGTTCTGTAGAAGGTATATTGTCGTTGTATAGTTCTTTATACCAGTTGGTGTTACCGAAGTATTCATACCTGCCTAATGAGGCGTTATACTCTACTTTTGAGAGCGCGGGATTTTCGTCGTGTTCGCGCAGCCTGTCGAGATATTCCAATGAGAAAGGGAAGATGTTGTTAACTACGGTAGGGTGTGAGTTATAGTCGTACCAGGCGTTGAACGATTCGTCGAAGTTTTTGGCCCAGGTATAGCCGTTGGTAATGAGGTCGGGAGTAACGGTGCGCTGGTTCATGGAGTAGCTGGAGTTGACGTTCACTTTTACGGTGCCTTTTTTGGGTGATTTAGTAGTGATGAGCACTACGCCGAAGGCAGCTCTTGAACCGTAGATGGCAGCGGAGGAGGCGTCTTTCAATACGGTAACACTTTCTACGTCATTGGGGTTGATGAATTCGGGGTTGCCTTCTACACCGTCGATGAGCACCAGTGCGCTGCCGCCGGCGCCTATAGAGGTGGTGCCGCGTATGTTATATACAGCGCCTCTTGTGGGGCTGCCGTCGACCATTTTGAGGTTGAGGTTGGGGAGGGTGCCTTGCAGTAATCTTGTAAGACCCGGCGCCGGCCTGTCTTCCAGCACTTCCGACGTTACCTGGGATACGGCGCCGGTTACCATGGCGCGTTTCTGGGTGCCATAACCTGTTACTACTACCTCGTCGAGCAGTTTGTCGGCTGTTTTGAGGTTTATGAGCAGGCTATTGCCGATGCCGGCGCGCATGATGAAATCTTTTTGCTGGTAGGCGGCGTACCCGATTGCTGTGCAGCTGATCTGATACTTTTTACCTGCGGTGAGTCCTGTAAAGCTGAATACGCCGTCTTTGTCTGTTACGGTAGTACGTTTTTGCGCTGTTGCCGTTTCTGTAAGCACTACGGTGGCTCCCTGTACGGGTTCTTTGCCTGTGCCCAGTACTGTTCCGGTGAATGAAGTTGCCTGAAAAGCATGAGCTGTGACAGCTGTCATGAATAAAATGCAGCAGCTGCATAAGCGATGAAGCCAAAGCTGCACAGGCAGTTTTTTCCGCGATGGTTGTAACATAATTGGTTTCGGTTTATGAAAAGTTTGCCCCTTCTGCCTTATGGAGGCAGTTGACAGGGAGAAAATGAAATCCTGACTATTTATTAAAAATTATAATTGAGTTGTTGTCGTGCCTGAACTGCAGGCTATTCATATTACATATGGATGTAAGGATCATATCAAGCGGATCAGCTGCTTCGAAGCTTCCTGTAAACCAGCGCTGCGACATTTCTTTTTCTGCAAAGCGGATAGGGGTATGGAAGCGTTGTTCCAGCTGACGGAACACTTTGTTAAGCGGTTGTTGTGCAAATTCGAATGTTCCTGTTGCTGCCAATGTATCTGGCGCTGTGTTGCCGGCCGCTACCGCTGTTTTCCGGTTTGGCGCAGGTAGTATCAGCTGTGCCGTGTGCTGCAGCAGGTTGATGTTCAGCTCCTGCCCGGGAAGGAGGTAGGTGGCTTTCGCCATAAAATGATCCTGCGAGGTGCCGTCTATTTTTACTTTACCTTCTACCAGTTTTATTTTAAGAAGATGACTGCTGCTTATATCTATACGGAAGATGGTACCTAAGGCTGTGGTGCGGGTAGTGCCTGCTATTACGTTGAAGGGCGCTTTGCTGCTTGCGGCAACATGGAAACGGGCTATACCTGCGGTAAGTGTTATTTGCCTGTTGGCAGCGCCATAGTTATTGTTATAGCTTATAACAGCGCCGGGTTCCAGTAGTGCTGTTGAGCCATCGGGCAGTGCTACTTTCCTGGATATACGGGTATTGTTCTTCTCTTCGATAAAACTGTTCTTGTGTTGCGGAGAAGATTTGGCTGGTAATACGGCTATCTTATTTTCATTGTTGTGCGGGCGTTGAATGAAAAGGAATAGTGTTGCCGTCGCCAGTACAAATATTGCTGCAACAGCTTGCCATGCTGCTGGCCTTATCGGCCAGCGTGTGCTTGTTATCGTGCGTATATTGCCAGCCTCTTCCGCGCTGTGTTCCTGGTTGCGTTGTGCTATTTTATGTTGTAATGTTTCGAGCTGGTTTTTAAACCATTCGTCTGAAGCTGACACTTCTTCATTGGTTTCAAGCGAATGATCCCAGGCTTGCTGTAAACGTTGTTCCCACCCTGTTTCGGGGTAGGAGATCTTTTCCAGTAATGCCTTTTTTTCGGCATCTGATGCTTGTCCTGACCAGAATGATTGTATTAACTTGTCCATATGCTTCCGATATTTCTAAATACTCAGGAAGGGGAAGAATCGAAACGGATTTTGTGTTACCAAATTATTAACAGCAGCGGGTAAAATATACCGGTGCCTAAATTATTATTCTTTTGTAAATGTGGAACTTTGATACAATCCCTAAAAAAGTATTATGACCTTAAATAATCAACGTGCTCCCAGGTACAGGATGCTATTCCGGAGTTTACTGGTAATGACTTTGGTTGTACTGTTTAGTTGTAATGAGGTTGTGAACGAGCAACCGATGCAGTCTGTAGCAGCTGATTCAGCTATAGCGCCGCCCGGCAGTGTTTACGACAGCGTTGAGCAAGCGGAGTGGGGCGCTGCTATCGCGTATTATGAGAAGTGCAGACTGCAGGCTTTAACTGAAAAGCAAAGAGATAAGTCGTATTTTTTCAGTATCAAAAAGAAAGGCACTGCGATAGATGAAATTGCTGTGAAGTACCTGGGTGATATTGTGACTACGGCAAAAGACACATTGAGGATCGTAAATGCTATCAACTATGCTGGCCCGTCTGAAGGAGCGCGGCGTGCAACGGGCAGGGTTTTTATTTATGATGTTACAAGCAGGCTGATAGGTTCTTATTATTTAGGCGGTGCGGATGGCGTTCCTGTGAAAGTAGAAAACGGCGCCATGGTGTTTAAATATAATGATGTATCCTGTGATAAAACAACTACTATAAGTTTCAGGGATAGCATACCTAAGATGATCTATATAAAATGTACTGCGCACGGCGGTAATATCTATCATTTTGAGCCGGCCGGCAGCTGAGGGCTTCTTTTGAGAGAAGCAGGTGTGAGATTGTTACCCGACGAAAAACAGCAGCAATACTGTTGCTATAGAAGAGGCCCCCGGAGCTGTTTGCAGGTAGGTTCTTACCAGGCGAATAGATTGTTTCAGGTACTCTTTAACGGTTGCCGGGCTGAGTTCGAGCTCGGAGGCTATTTCTTCTACTGATTTTCCTTCAAACTTATTCAGCTGGAATACTTCTTTGCGTTTATCGGGAAGTTGTGCCACGGCGTTTCTTATAATGGATAACTGGTGACTGGTGATCTCTTCCTGATCGATAGTTGTGTCTGCGGTTTGCAGTATGGCTACTTCCTGTTCTGAAACGAAAATAGATTCTTTCAGTTTTTTGCGCAGGCAGGATATCGATTTGTTGTGACTCACCACGAATAACCACGGGGCGATAGATGCAACGTTTTCTGCCTTGTGCAGGTTGATCCATAAAGCCATGAATACTTCCTGGAAAACATCTTCGACGCCCTGCGGGTCCTGTATTATTTTACAGATATTGGCATAGATAGCCTTATGATACCGCTGGTAGATCTTATTGAAAAAATCCTGGTTTTCCTTGTTAAGGGTGGTATGTTGCTGACGGGTGAACACGCTGGATAATGATTTGCAGATGCCGGTGGCTATCTGGCAACAAATCTATTCCAGTAGTTTGCGCTATCAATGTTATCTTTTTATGAATGCGGTGAAGGCATTACTGTCTGCTTCGGCGATCTATTGTTTTACCATTCTATACCGGCCAGCAATTCGAATGATTTCAGCCTGTCTTCGTGCTGGTCGCAGATGGTGGCTACCATGATTTCATCTACGTCATATCTGTCTGCCAGGTCCTGCAGTTTTTGTTTCATTTGCTGAGGGGTGCCGCATATCATGCGATCCCTGTTATAGAGGATGCGGTCTTGTTCTGCTGCCGTATATTCTGTTTGCAGGATTTCTTCGTAAGAAGGGGGAGGTGTTGTCAAGCCTTTTTCTATGTTGAGGATGCGTGCATCCATTTCGATCTGCCAGCGTCGTACTTTTTGTTCGTCTTCGGAGCAGAAGGCAAATATGCCTACCTGTGCATATGGTTCTGAAAGTGATGCTGATGGTTTAAAGTTGGTGCGATAGCGCTCTACTGCTTCGGGACCTCCAAAGGGATTGATGAATTGTGCAAACGACAATGCGGTGCCGAAGTATGAAGCAAGCTGGCTACCACCGCCGCTCGAGCTCAGCATCCATAGTTCGGGAACTGTTGGCGCCTGTGGTATGGCTTTTATTTTTTCGTGCACTGTTCCCGGCTCATTGCTGTCGTTTAAAAATCCGCGCAGGTCTTTGATCTGCTGGATGAAAGCGCGTTCGTCGAATTCGTTCGAAGGGTTTAAGACATGCGCTGTATAGCGATCGCCACCGGGTGCACGGCCAATACCGAGGTCGATACGGCCGGGGAAGATGGTTTCGAGCATCCTGAAGTTTTCGGCTACTTTCAATGCGCTGTGGTTGGGGAGCATGATACCGCCTGATCCTAATCGTATGCGTTCTGTTTCTCCTGCAAGGTGGGCTATCAATACTTCCGGCGTTGAGCCGGCCAATAAAGTGAAGTTATGATGTTCGGAAACCCAATAACGGGTGTATCCTAATTTGTCGGCGTGTTTTACCAGGTCTACGCTTTCAAGTATTGCTTCTCTTGCGTTGCTGCCTCTTCTTATCTGCGATTGATCCAAAATACTCAGTCTTATCTTTCTGCCCATATCTGCACTTATTTTACCTGTAAAGGTACCATAATGTTGTTTTGCATGGGGGGCGGTATCATGGCTGTAACCTGCTCCCGCTTGCAGTCCGGCAAGAAAATTGCAGAAATGGAGCTAACTAATCTCCTCAATAAAACCAAGATCGCCCTATGTTTAAACAGAAACTGACCGCTACACTGGTATATACTTTTATGGTTGTTCTGGCTGTTATCACCGGTTTATCAAGCAAAGCGCAGTATGTGCAACCTGAAAGAGATGATACGGTTCGCCTGATGGCAAAAACGCCTTTCGATACGTCGTACGCGAGGGCTGCATTGGCCAAAGGAACGGGAACTATCAAAGGGGTTGCTTTTCAGCGAACGAAAAATGGTTATGGTATGAAGGTGGGGAAACCCATTTATGCGCGTAACAGTAAGATCCTGTTGTTTCCTGTAACACCTTATTTTCTTGAATTCCTGGAATTGAAGAAAAAGGAAAATCCCAAGAAGCTGAAGTTTGCCTACCTCTCGAAAGAGGCCTGGTTCTTCAGGCTGGAGGCTATTTCGAATAGTGCGGGAGAATTTACTTTTCCTGATATGAAGCCGGGTAAGTACTACCTGGAATGTGTGCTTAACTGGTCGACAACGGGTTCTTACAACCGATATACGGGTACTGGTTACAATAATTACGGTGGCAGCACCAACTATTATACCCGTGAATATTATACGCGCAGCCATAGTGATTTGCTGTCGAAGTTCGTAGAGATAACGGAAGAGGGGCAGGTGCTGGAAATTAAACTAAAATAGCGGAGTGGTATAGAGAGGGCCGTTCTTAGTGTTGCTAAGGGCGGCTTTTTCGTTTTGAGGTGAGGGTGAATAGTGGCGGGGACGCATGCTGAGATGGAATATTGCTTTAATACTGGTTGGATGCGGCATTATTACGGGCATGTTTCGGGCTGGTTGCGGCTCCATTGCATATTGATAGCTGCTCTGTAACGGGCTTGTCCCGGCTATATAAAGCGTTCTTTTTCGGAGATGTGTTTTATGGCTGATTTCCTGCAAGGCAGTGGGCTGTTTGCGGGGTATAACATATGGGGAGGGCAAAGATATTCATTTGAGTTTGCCGGAGAAGAGCGTGGAGGCGTTGGTGTGAACAGGATATGGTTTTGGGGTTATTAGGCAGAAGGCATTGATAACGCCAGGTCCAGGGGGGATGGAGGGAAGCAAACGGGGCGATATTTTGCATTCCCTGTTTTTATAAGTGGTTATAGCAAGGCTGGTTTATTGCTGTGTTTGCTGTTCGAGCTGTTCGATAAGTTTGCTTTGTACGGTGATGGTGTATTCCAGTGCGGCAATTGTTTTGTCTTTTTCGGCGCAGAGGTCGAGCAGGAAGCTATCAGGAGATGCGAGTTCTTTCCTGGGTATCATATCGCCGGTGCCTGAGAGGAGCCAGTTGGCGTTTACCAGATGGGCAAATTCTCTGACGGTGCCTTGCAGCACTTTCAGGCCTACCTCAGTACGTCTTTTATTGATTTCGGTCATCACGGAAGAAGCGATGCCGAGTTTTTTGGTGAAGTCAGATGCGTTTTTAATAATTTTTTTGTCCAGCAGGTAGTTGTAAAATATTAAAAATCTATCTGTTACATCTTGCATTAATAAATATTTAAAGAATTTTGTATTAAATGATTTCTTTTTACAGAGCTTTGTATTCTAGCCAGCGAATACCATCCATGTCTTATAGCAGATTAGTACGGACGGCCTAAGGTAAGTAATTATTTTCGGGCTGTTATGTGAGTGTATTCCCTTATTTGTGGGCATTAAAGTGCCCTGTAAGTGTTGATTTTCTCCCTTATTCTGCAGTATAACGGTCAAAATCTCTTTTTTGTGCAGGGCGAGCATGATCAAGCGGGTTGATGGGGCGCTGTTTTCTTACTATTTAAACCCGTTTACCTGTGTCAGTTTCAGTTATCATCGCCCTTATTGCTTCAGGCATTGCCTATACTTTCCTTTGTATTAAGAACGCTGAAATAGCTCCGGATGATGAAGAGGGGTTTTAGGAAGACCATTTTTAGTCTGCTGCATTTTCATTTCTGCAGCTATGTCCTTATACACGCAGAACAACGAAATATCTTTGGAAGTTCAGAACATATATGTAAATTCATTCACGTTGTCAGAAAATTGCGTGTCAAAGTGCTTTTCTTTTAAATATGCCCAACTAATAAGTTGTTTAAGCTCTCAGAATTTATACCTAGATAGATGATATCTGCTACACGGCTTACTATTTCTTCGAATAATTATAAGAAAATATCTTTGATTATTATCGATCAAATTAATAAGCTATGCTTAGAGTATACTGCGATAGCAATATTTTTAGATACCTGAAACCAGAACACCCGTCTTTTTCTAAAGACTTATTAGAGGCATTCGAAACACTTAGGGATAAAATGGTATTTACATTTTCGGAAGCCCACTTCAACGACCTAAAGGATTCTGATCCTGACTATGCAGCGAAAGATTTGGTATTAATGGAAAGGTATGTCAAAGATCATTATTTTAAGCACGACTTCATAACGTCCAAACAAACCGTGTGTTGTTTAACAACTCCTACCTACGGTTTTAATCAATATGACTGGGATGCTTATAGAAATGCGGGACAAAAAAATATGTTTGATTTGGATACCTTGTTTCCGGATTCCGAGGAAGATGAACTGGGGCTTATGAAATTATTGAAACAATCAATGGGCTTATTGTATGACATGCCAGTTAGTCCATTGATACAGAACATGAATATTGACAAGATGGAAGGGGGCCACAAAGAATACTTTCAAAAATTGCTACCCAATTATAGCGAGAGTATGACTTTGGGAGATCTTATGAGAGGTCTATGGCCCTATGGGCAAAAGCTTTTAAATGACCCACAGGAACTTAGTGCATTGCGCAAATATATCTCAGAATATGAGAATAGGGATGATTATAGCTTTGAAAAATGGGGAATGGATTTTAATGAACGGCTGATGGACACTAGTATGGGGAAAACATTTGAAGAGTTTATAAACGGCTTACTTACAGAAAATCAAAAAAGTAATCTTTATTATAGATTTAATTATACTTATACATTGCTTGAAATGTATAACATTACCCAGGAAAGAATTGGTCGAAAAGGTAAACCCAAAAAATTCAATTTTGAAAGTCTTAATGTGGATGCACTACATGCCTGGTTCGCATCATTTAGTGATTATTTGGTTACTGATGATAAAGGGATGCAGGTAAAAGCAGCCATTACTTATCACCTGTTAGGCATTCCCACGAAGATTTTATCGTCTGCAGATTTTTTAAATCTGTATTTGAACTTTAATGAAGAGGAGGCTGCTAGTAATCTTCTTACTAAAGTAATCAACGATGTAAAAAATCAGCACCTGATTAACGACGTCACAAATAGGAACTTATGTTGTAAAACATTTAAATCTACCCAACATTATCTAAATTATGCTAACCGTTTTCAAATAGTTGAATTTGAAAACGAACTTCATATTACTCTTTATTGTTATCGTGAAGATTATATTTACGGGTATATGTATGCCGAAGTGAGGGTCTTGGTTAACAAATTGCTCCATATACTAGGAATAGATGACGAGAGTAAAGGAAGCTTTGAATTGCCATGTGACGATATACCGCCGGGTACTGTGATTAGAAAATGGACCAAAGATTTATTGACTTGGAGTATTGAAGCTTCAGATAATACTCATAATACGCTTTTTATTAATATAAAGCTTCCTAAGCCGTAATGCAAAATTCTTCAGTTTTGGTTAGAATTACAACAGTAATTAACTACCAAAACGTACTGTCTATAACTGATGAAGGCTTATATATCTTCAATAAAATTACAGCAGCCTTTGGATAAAAAACATGGAGGACGAAAGGCATCAAGCTAAATTGATTTTTTGATCTGGAAATCATGTGATTATGTACTTTCTCTTTTGCGCTTATACTGATGTTGTTAAGGGAAGTATCGAAAACAATACAATTAGTTGTTGTGTAGGTATTGTTTTCGTTACTTTGTATCATGAAAGCACGGGACGTGATTAAGATTGTCGAGCAAAGCGGATGGTACTTTGAACGGCAGCAAGGCTCCCACAAAGTATTCAAACATCCAACCAGATCGGGGATAGTAGTAATTCCCGATCATGGTAAAAAGGATGTTCCGGTAGGCACTCTTAATTCTATTCTAAAACAGGCAGGGCTAAAATAGCCCTGACCTGGCTTTCATAACTCTTTTTAAAAATTTCTACGTTATGAAGCTTCAAGTGATTATTGAAAAAGGCGACGATGTCTATGCTGGTAGAGTTGAGGGGCGTAAAGATTTTTTACCAGTTACAATGGCCGATGATATTCCGGGGGTTCTGCAAAATTTGAAAGAGCTTATTGAGGATTACAAAAAGCATGAAGGAAAAGGCGATAAGTTCTGGGATAAGATTAATGTAGAAAATCTGGAATTTGATCTGGTGTACGATCTGCAGGTGTTTTTCCAGGAACATGAATACCTGAATATTGCTGCTATTGCTCGCCGGGCGGGGATGAATGAAACGCTTTTGCGGCAGTATGCGAGAGGGTATAAGTTCCCGTCTGCCGAGCAAGCAAAGAGAATAGAGGCGATAGTTCATAGCATTGCCAGTGAGCTGCAGTCTGTTTCTATAGGTGTGTAGCTATCGTTTTAAAAATGGTATTATACCGTTTCATCCTGTAGCTATCAAGATTTTTGACATATTCTTGTGTGCCTGAGATAGTATAGGGGTGGCTCCATAAATAAAATTAGCTTTAATTGTTAACGGATAGCCTGCGTTATCAGGCATGCGAAAGAGAAGTTCGTTGTATCGGACTTACGATATATGGTACTATGAGGGATTGAATTGTTTCTGATAACTAATTTCTATGAGCTGAGGCTGCATGAACTGATTGTTTTGAATTAACGACTCCAATTACTGTTATATCATTGGTATTGCAGAACTATGGATTGTATAACAGGCGGTATGGTTGTAAGATGTTATACCGGAATAGTTTATTTGAAAGTGGCTTCATATTGCCATGTGTCCGGTTTTAAAATCTTCGAAGTCTTTTGCGAGGATCATTGTGCGGGGCTTATTCTATTCAAAGCTGACTTGTTCATTCGCTGCCCTTTCGTAAGCATTTGAGATATAAGAAAGGTTACTGCTTCCGCTCTTTTACGAACAGGCTGTGATAGCCAGTAGGTAAGGTCGTTCAAGCCGTCTGCGGCTTCTTTCATTTTTACCCTTCTCACTACAGGTGCTATATTTCTGGTATTAGGTTCCTGCATACTCAAATTTAATTAAATCCATTGATCTCTAAAAATCCGGGCATAAAAAAAGCCTCTCTAATGAGAAGCTTTTTTTTGTAGCGCGTACGGGAGTCGAACCCGTCATTCCTCCGTGAAAGGGAGGCGTCTTAGCCGATTGACCAACGCGCCATCGTATTTTTTTTCTTTTCACCCTCACGCTTTTCGTGATTGGGAGTGCAAAGATAGGGTTATCTTCATTTCCTCCAAATATAATTTGAGTTTTTTTGAAAAAAGTTTGAATAACAGAAAGTTAGCAGGTTACAAACAAGGACTTTTTGCCCCATAAATCTTATCTGTCCAGTAAAGGGGATAAGTGGTGTATTTCAGGACGGGCGTGCTTTTCAGCTGGATGGGTTGTTGGAGGCGGGAGTGAAGGGCGGCAAGTCTCCAACCTTGTCCGATGCGTTAATTTTTTTTGAAGGTCAACAATTTCCGGGGCTGCTCTGTTTAAAATGTCCAAATGACACGATCTCCGGCAACGATCCCGGAAAGTGACATAAATGATTTGAAGAACGATATTTGTCATCTTATGGGATGATATAAATTTTGTATGCAGTTCATACAATACCTGTAAATTCGCGATGCTTTTATAAAACCAATAAACTTGTAATCATGAGCACAGTAAAAGTTGCGATCAACGGTTTTGGACGGATTGGTCGCCTGGTATTTCGCCAGATCTATAACATGGAAGGAATTGAAGTAGTAGCTATCAACGATTTAACGAGCCCTAAAGTATTGGCACACCTGTTAAAATATGACAGCGCTCAAGGTCGCTTCGATGCCGATGTTACTTTTTCTGACAATTCAATCACTGTAAATGGTGAAGAAGTAAAAATATATGCACAGAAAAACCCTGCTGAAATCGGTTGGAAACAACACGATGTAGACGTGGTTCTGGAATGTACCGGCTTCTTTACCGATAAAGCAAAAGCAGAAGCTCACCTTGCTGCGGGTGCTAAACGCGTAGTTATTTCAGCTCCTGCCACAGGCGATCTGAAAACTATCGTTTTCAACGTTAACCACGATATTCTCGACGGTAGCGAAACTGTAATCAGCTGCGCTAGCTGTACTACCAACTGTCTGGCTCCTATGGCCCAGGTTCTGGAAAAATCATTCGGCATCGTTGCTGGTACTATGACTACCATCCACGCTTATACCAATGATCAGAACACACAGGATGCTCCTCACGCGAAAGGTGATTTGCGTCGTGCCCGTGCTGCTGCACAGAACATTGTTCCTAACAGCACTGGTGCTGCTAAAGCTATCGGCCTGGTATTACCTTCTCTGAAAGGCAAACTGGACGGTTCTGCTCAACGTGTTCCTACCTTAACTGGTTCTTTAACTGAACTGGTTACTGTTCTGGGTAAAAAAGTTACTGCAGAAGAAATCAATGCTGCTATGAAAGCTGCCTCTAACGAAAGCTTCGGTTATACTGAAGACGAAATCGTAAGCTCCGATATCATCGGTATCAGCTACGGTTCTCTGTACGACGGTACACAAACCAAAGTGATCAATTCCGGTGACGTTCAACTGGTGAAAACTGTAAGTTGGTACGATAACGAAATGAGCTACGTAAGTCAGCTGGTTCGTACCGTTAAATACTTTGCAGGCTTAATCAGCAAATAATAAATAAGAAGCCGGACCACAAACTCCGGCTTTTTATTTGCTTTCTTCTTTACGAACCATTTGAAAAATTATTTATGAGCAAATTCTCAGCATACAATTTTGCCGGTAAAAAAGCTTTGATAAGGGTTGATTTCAACGTACCTATCAAAGGCGGAAAAATTACCGATGACACCCGTATCAAGGCTGCATTGCCTACTATCAAGAAAGTATTACAGGATGGCGGCAGTGTTATTCTGATGAGCCACTGGGGCCGTCCTATCAAAGACATGGAGAAGAAACCTGAGCTTACCAAAGCTGATTTTTCTCTGGAACGCGTGGTGAAACATCTGTCCGATTTGCTGGGTAAAGAAGTGATCTTTACCGCTGATTGCATTGGTGAAGACGCTCAGCAAAAAGCTGCTGCGCTTCAGCCCGGCCAGGTTTTGCTGCTCGAAAACCTCCGTTATTATAAAGAAGAAGAAAAAGGTGGCGCCGACTTCGCCGGGAAATTGGCGAAACTGGGTGATGTTTATGTAAACGATGCCTTTGGTACTGCGCACCGTGCGCACGCTTCTACTGCTGTGATCGCCCAGTTCTTCCCTGCCGACCAACGCGTATTTGGTTTGCTGATGGAAGCTGAGGTTACCAGCGCCGAAAAAGTATTACACCAGTCCGAGAAGCCTTTCTGCGCTATCATCGGCGGTGCTAAAGTTTCCGATAAGATCCTCATTATCGAGAACCTGCTCGAAAGGGCTTCCGATATCATCATTGGTGGTGGTATGGCTTACACTTTCATGAAAGCCAAAGGCGGCAAAATAGGTAACTCTCTTTGCGAAGACGACCGTTTGCAAACTGCGCTTGAATTGCTTGATAAAGCGGAGAAGAAAGGTGTTTGTATTCACCTGCCTGCAGATTCTATCATTGCCGATAAATTTGACGCGAACGCTGAAACTTCTACCTCTACCAGCGACAATATTCCTGATGGCTGGATGGGCCTCGATATCGGACCTATTGCTGCCGACCAGTTCGCCAATGTGATCAAATCATCCAAAACCATTCTCTGGAACGGTCCTATGGGTGTATTTGAAATGGAGAAATTCCAGAAAGGAACCAAAGCGGTTGCTACTGCCGTGGCTGAAGCTACACAGTCCGGCGCTTTCTCTCTTGTAGGCGGCGGTGACAGTGTTGCAGCTGTTAACCAGTTTGGTTATACTGATAAAGTAAGTTATGTAAGCACCGGCGGTGGTGCCCTGCTCGAATATTTCGAAGGCAAGGAACTGCCCGGTATCGCTGCTATCAAATAAGACCGGCGTTTTATATTGCCGGTTACTTGTTAGAAAGAAACCAGATGCATTGCGGCTGTTCCTGTACCGGAACAGTGCAATGCATTTTTTCTTACCGGCAGGTACTGTATTTCGTATTTTCGCTGCTGTAGAACCTGAACCCAACAACCTGAATCCAACATGAAAAATCTACTACGGCTTTCCGTGGCTGCTATTGCTGTTACGTTCCTGGCGTCTTTTGCGCCTTACAGCTTCGATAAACTTTATGCCGAGATGGAGACGCGCCAGTTGAAGGCTGGTAAATATGTTACCATTAAAGGAGAGGTATGCTACTCTTCGTCCGGCGATATGATCACCCATTATTCCCTTCCCAGGAACTATGTTCTTGTTTCCAATAAACAGGGAGAGGTGAAGTTGTATGAACCTGCCGCCAACACCGTGATATTATCACAGAATACGATGTTCAGCTCTCAAACTTCTTTGTTCTATTATTTTCTTTCCGGTAAAGCGGCCGATATGGGGCTTACAGAAATGGGATATGTGCAGGACAAGGTTTACCGTGATAAAGAGATGCTGGTATCGGAATGGCGTTTGAAGAAGCCTGCAAAAAAAGAGCTGGTGCAGAAGATAAAACTGGTGCATAAAGACCAGAACCCGGTTTATATGCACTACCAGGATGCAGGCGGAGCTATCATTCGCAAGGTGTATTATTATGGCTACACTACGCTCGATCATATCAGCTTTCCCGCTACAAGCACTGATATTACTTTCCAGGGGAAAGATTCATCGGTTTCGAAAACTGTGTTTCATAATTTTAAAATGAATCAACAGGCCAACAGTCCATATTTCAACTTTCAGATCCCTGCCAATGCGAAAATCAAACGCCTTTAAATCCAGGCTATTCCTCTATTGCCGGCTGGTGCTTTGCGTTTCTTTTTTCTCCTGCAGTTGCTTTTGGATAAAAGTTCAGGCGCAGTCGGCCGGTGATCTTGAATTGATTGGAAGTACTCATTTTTACAGTGCTGCACAGGAGCGTCATTACAAACGTGCCGGTAACAGCAACAGCGTGTTGCGCATGCGCAGCAAAAGTTTTGTAGCTGCTTACAACCCCTTGTCGCTGTCTATGAAGGGGGCTATGTATTTGTACCAGCATGTATTTACACTGCAGCTTGCCCGCAGTTGTCCTTATGAAATCACCTGTTCCAATTTTGCGAAACATGCGATCCATGATCATGGTATTGTAAAAGGGATGTTACTGGCTGCCGACAGGGTTATGCGTTGTAACCGTATTGCTTTGCTGGATGTACCTCCTATGAACAGGGATGAACATACCGGCGCTATCAAAGACGATTTAAACTTATACGAATAATGAGGCTCCTGTTTCGTTTTGTGCTGCTGCTGGCGGCTATACTTACTGCCGGTACCGCTATAAGCCAGTTGCGCGATACAGCTGCTTTTTCTACTGAAATACGTTTTGCCCGTTACCTGTTCGATAAGGAATTATATACTGAGGCAAGTTATGTATTGGATCAGCTGCATGACAGCGCGCTGCAGCGTCCGCAGCGCGACTCGCTTTATTACTGGCAGGGATGGATCGCTTATTCTACCAAACGGCTGCCGTATGCAGCAGAACGTTTCCGGCTGGTATCGGACTCCTGTGACCTGGCATCTAAAAGCCGCTTTTTTGAAGCTTATTGTCTTGCTTTTATGAGGGATACTGCGGCTGCCGGCAGGGTGTTGTTATCGCTGCCTGCTACCGACAGCCTTACCCGTGAAATGGTAAGTTTTCAGCAGGCAGGTATCAGCTTGCTGCGGCGCGACTATGCACAGTATAACGCGCTCCGGCAAAACTTTTCCTACGCTTATTATTTTATGGAGGCGGAAGAGAAGCGGATGGACGATTACCGCGATAAGCTTGGTATGGCGAGAAAGAAATCAGCTTTTCTCGCAGGGTTTTACAGCGCCGTTATTCCCGGCGCCGGGAAAATTTATGCGGGTAAAAAGAAACAGGGCATCGGTTCTTTTCTGCCTGTTATATCACTGGCTGCGCTTACTTATGAGGCGTATAACAGGGGAGGGGTTAAGAGCGCCCGTTTTATTGGTTTCGGGTCGTTGTTTTGCCTGTTCTATACGGCCAATATATGGGGCAGTGTTATGTCGGTAAAAGTTACGCAACATGAAAGGAATACTTATTATGATAACAAGATATTATTTGACATGCATATTCCTTTGCGCAACCTCTATCGTTAGCGCCCAGGGATATAGCTGGATGAACATTGCTGATTCTTTTTATAGCCAGGGAAGGTACTTTGAGGCATCTGTTTACTGCGAGCGGGTGTTGTTTGCGCAGGAAGGCGGGCGGGCTACGGAAGAGGCTGTGTTCCTGAAAATACAATGTTATAAACAGCAGCGGGAATACCTGAAAATACCGCGTTTTATACAAACGGTGCAGCAGTTGTTCAGCGCCGATAGCCTGCAGCAGGCGCTGGCTTATGAAACGGCTTTGGCCTATTACCTGGCGGGCGATTTCGACAATGCGCTTGCTGTTGCGGACCGTGCTGTTTTACGGTTTGCCGGTGCCAATGTTGAGAGGTGGGCAAGTTTACTTAGGATATTATCCTTAAATGAGTTGAGGAGATGGGATGATGCCGCAGCTATAGCGGGCAAGGCTGGTTTTTTAAGTGACAGTGTGCAGTATTGTTATGCCAGGCAGCCTCATCTGAAAAGTGAAGATAAGGCTGCCTGGCTGGCTACTTTCATTCCCGGCGGTGGTCATTTCTATGCGGGGAGAGCAGCAGAGGGACTGGCTTCCATAGGCATACAGGCGTTGGGTGTTTATTATGGTATTATCAGCTGGCAGCAGAAGCATTATATTTCGGCATGGCTTGTAGGCGGGGGGATAGCAGGTTCCTTTCATTTGGGGGGAGTACGCCGTGCGCAGGAACTGGTGCGTATCTATAATAACCGGAAAGCTGCTGCTTTTAATGAGCAGGTGAAGCTGCAATTGCTGCGTTCGTTTTGAGTTTGTCAAAAACAAAAACAGGCCATATCATGACGATATGGCCTGTTTTATTAAAGCATTGTTTTGTACTACCACATAAAGAACCTCGGATTATCAACATATTCGCTGATGTCGCCCGAGTTAATGATCAGTACTACAAAGTCGACCAAAGGCACGATACCGAAGATACCACCGCAGGTTAAGATATAACCGATCCAGGTGAAGGTAGCGGTACCCAGGTAAATACGGTGGATACCAAGGCCCCCCAGGAAGAAGTCGAGTACGATTGCCAGAACGGGACTTTTGTCGTTATAATATACCGCGCTTTGCTGTTTTTTAACAGCGGCAGCAGTATAAGTGCCGGTGGGGTCGAATTCTGCGACAAGACCTGCTGATGGCTGGCTCACGTCTGCGCTATTGGCAAACAGTGTTTCTACCTGGTTGTCGTCGATAACATAATCTGAGGAAGCCGCTGCTGTATTTTCTGCAGCGTAGCTTGAAATAGCCAATGAGCATGCAATTGCCAATGACAATAGTGCCTTTTTCATGATTGTTGGGTTTAAGGTAATAATTTTGTCAAATATAAGGTCCCTTAGTTAATGTTGAAAGCCTTGCTAACAACTCCCGGAAAATTAGGGGTGAATGAAAGTTTCCGGGACCTTTTGGCACTCATTTTCAACCATTCTTCCACTTCCACGGCTATGAAATAGGAAATATAAGTTTATCTTTAAGCCAGTAAAAGGAAAAATGTATATGAAGACGAAGTACCTTGCTCTAATTGTTATTGTAGCCCTTGTTCTAGTTCTTGGAGGGTGCGGATGTACCAGTTATAACGGATTGGTAGGTGGCGACCAGGGTGTTAAAAAAGCCTGGAGTAACGTAGAAACCAACTACCAGCGCAGGACCGACCTGTACAGCAGTGTTATCAAAACCATTGAAGGTTCTGCCAATTTCGAAAAATCTACTTTGAAAGAGGTGCTGGAAGCGCGATCCAAAGCCACTTCTGTTCAGGTGAATATCAGTGATCCCAAGTCTTTGGAACAATACCAGCAGGCCCAGGCGCAGCTCCAGGGTTCTTTCAGCCGTTTGATGGCTGTGGCGGAAGCTTATCCTAATTTAAAAACAACAGATGCTTTCAGGGACTTCCAGACCCAGATAGAAGGCACTGAAAACAGGATCAATATTGCGCGCAGGGACTATAATGGCACTGTGGAGGGATATAACCTTAAAGTGAAAACTTTCCCTAACAATATTTTCGCCGGCTTCTTTGGCTTTAGTGAAAAAGCTTACTATAAAGCCGATCCGGGTAGCGAACGTAATCCTGACATTCAATTCAACATCAAGTAATTATTGATAAGAATGTTTTCATTTTTCAGAAAAAAGCCGCAACAGTTTTTTTCTGCTGAAGAGCAGGCGAAAATAGTTGCGGCTATTCAGCAGGCAGAAAAAAGCACCAGCGGTGAAGTGAGGGTTTACATTGAGAGTCATTGTAAATATGTAAAACCTATTGACCGTGCTATAGAGATCTTTTATGGTCTCCAGATGGAACGTACTGCTTTACGCAATGGTGTACTGGTATATGTTGCCATGAAAGACAGGCAGCTGGCCATTTTCGGTGATGAAAATATTTACAAGGTGGCCGGCACCGCGTTCTGGGAGGAAGAAGTGCGTCATATGCTTGCCGCCTTCAATAAGGAGGACCATGCACAGGGTATAGCTACAGTAGTCCTGGAAATAGGAGAGGCGCTGGAGAAATTCTTTCCCTACGATGGCGTTACGGATAAGAATGAGTTACCCGATGACATTGTTTTCGGGAAATAACAGTTGCCTGTTGCCGGATATTCACCGTGGTGTAAAAAGCCCTATTTATTGATTACCTATTTGGATGATTTTATTGGCATGAAGAGACTTTTATATATTCTGGCGGGGATCTTTTTTATGGTTGCACAGGTGAAGGCGCAGGAATTGCTTGCCAAGCCCAACCCACCCCGGCTGGTAGTAGATAAGGCCGGCGTTTTGTCGCCGGAGCAACGCCAGATCCTGGAAGATAAGCTGGTGGCTTTGGATGATAGTACTTCCAACCAGATCTGTATTGTAACCATTCCCACACTTGACGGCGGTTCTATCGACGACTATGCTGTAAACCTGTTCCGCAGCTGGGGTATTGGCAATAAGAAGACCAATAACGGCGTACTGGTGCTGGTAGCGGTCAACGACCGTAAGATCCGCATTGAAGTTGGTTATGGGCTGGAAGGCGCTATCCCCGATGTTATTGCGAAGAGTATTATCAATAACGATCTGGGGCCTGCATTCAAACAGGGAAACTATTATCGCGGCTTTGTACAGGCTTCTGAATCGCTCAGTAAGGCTGCGGCTGGTGAATATAAGGAACCCAGGCATCGCAAGTCGGCGAAGGGGGGCAGTTCTCTTGGTTCGTTCATTGCCATTTTTATTATTATCATCGTTATCATATCCATCAGCTCCCGTGGCGGCGGTGGCCGTGGCGGTGGCATGATGAGTCGTCGTGGTTCAGATGTGCTTACTCCCTTTATTCTCGGAAGCCTGCTTGGCGGCGGTGGCCGCAGCGGTGGCAGCGACTGGGGCGGTGGAGGCGGCTGGGGTGGCGGCAGTGGCGGAGGCGGCTTCGGTGGCTTCGGCGGCGGCAGCTCCGGTGGCGGTGGCGCCAGCGGAGGATGGTAGGTGCAGATTGTGGAATGGGGGATGAGGGAACGGTGGATATGATATGCAGGAGAAAGCGTCCCGAAAGGGAAAAATATAATAAACAAAAAAGCCGGAACTATTTTCTCCGGCTTTTTTGTTGGTAGTAGTTACTAACTATTTAACTATCTGGTCGATCAGTTTTATCTGTTCTGCAAGAACGTTCTTGTTTGCTTTAGCTGCCTGTTTACGTTTTTTCAGCTTTCTAAGTTCAGAAACGATTGCTTCGCGGTATTCAGGAGCCATTGGGCCTATCTGCATACTAAAGGCATTGACGCTGTTTAAGGCTGTTTTGAAATGATCCATATCTTCTACTACAGTGAGGTAGTAAATGATGTCGAAACTGCTGGTGAACTTGTCGTAGGGAGAGCCGTCTTTGAATTTGTTATAAACACTGTCGAAGTCGGCATCCGTTTTTTCCAGGATGGAGATCTTTTCTATGCTTTCTTTCAGTTGTCCGCGTGCGTCCTTTTTAAGCTGTGGCAGCATGGATAAGGCTTTGGTGGGATTGATCTCTGCCAGTGCCGCCAGAGAAGCGCCGGCTACTGAATAAGACGAATCCTGCAGGCCTGCCAGGAAGAAAGCTTCGTTTGCTGCGTTCTGCTGGTCGCCGATCACTGTAATAGCGAGGGCACGGTTGAGGCGGCTTGCATCTTTTTTAGACATGGCTGTTACCTGTTGCAGGGTGGCTGCATCTGCTTCTTTGCCTGCCAGTCCTTTTAAGGCAATGCTGCGGATCCCCTGGTAAGGGTCTTTCAGTCCCCAGCTGATGATAGGCTGCAGGGCAGTATTCTGCGGATGCATGATCGCATATTCCAAAGCCTCTCTTCTGTCGACATAGTTGGCGGCGTGTTTAAACTGGTACAGCCAGGCTTCATTTGACTGGTGGTCTTCTTTTTCCGCAAGTAATATTTTATCTGCATCTACGCTTATCCATTGCGGGGCGGCGCTTACAGGGAAGCGGAAACTGTCGTCCCTGCCATTGATCCATACCCTGTGGCGGGTCTTTTGCCCGTTTACATAAAGATCTATATCTACGGGCAGGCGGAACAGTTTACTGCCTTCCTGTACCTGTTTGATGGTTACTGTTGTAAAACCAGCTTCGGGATTTGAATAGCTGATGTCGAGTTTGGGATGACTGTTTCCGAAATACCATTGATTGAAGAACCAGTTAAGATCCTGGCCTGTTACCGCTTCAAAAGCCAGGCGCAGCTGGTGTGCTTCGCCGGTGCTGAATTTGTTTTGGGTGAGGTACAGGTGCATTGATCTAAAGAATGCAGAGTCGCCTATTTCGTGACGCAGCATGTTCAGGATCCGGCCGCCTTTATGGTAGCTAACTGCATCAAACATATCTTCCTGCGTTTTGTAATGGAACCGCACCAGGTCTTTCGATTCGCTCCTGCTATTGATATAGGTCTGCAGGTCGTTGTAATTGGTTTCGCGGCCTTTGTCGTCGCCGTACTTATATTCATCCCATAATACTTCGCTGTAGTTGGCGAAGCTTTCGTTAACGGTGAGGTTGCTCCAGCTTTCGGCAGTTACGAGGTCGCCAAACCATTGGTGGAACAGTTCGTGTGCAACATAAGCTTCAAACTGATTACCGTCGGACAACTCCCTGGCATTTTGTTGTAACTTATCGGTATGCAGGGTTGCCGTTGTATTTTCCATGGCGCCGCTTACATAGTCACGTGCGGTCATCTGCGCATATTTAACCCAGGGATATTCCAGGTCGAGGATACGGGAGTAAAAGGCGATCATCTCCGGCGTATTGCCGAAAATACGGCGTGCTACGTCTTTGTATTCCGGCTCCACGTAATACCATACCGGTTTTCCTTTATAGCTATCCTTTACGATGGAATAATCGCCTATGCCCATAAACATCAGGTAAGGGGCATGCGGCTGGCTCATTTTCCAGGTATCGGTGCGGGTGCCGTCGGTATTGTTCTTCTGGTTTACCAGCAGGCCATTGCTGAGCGATACATATTTTGAAGGCACCGTCATGGCAATTTCCTGTGTGGTTTTTTGGTTGGGGTGGTCGATGGTAGGGCACCATACACTTGTTCCTTCGGTTTCACCCTGTGTCCATACCTGTATGGGTTTGCCGGCTTCTTCTCCTTTGGGGTTGATAAAATACAAACCTTTTGCTTCTGTGATGGCGGCGCTGCCTTCTCCCTTATACTCGTTGGGTTTGGCTATATAACTGATATATACGGTATAATCCTCGTCGCGTTTATAAACCTTGTTCAGTTTAATATGCAGCTGCATGGAGTCGTAAGCGTAATTGAGCCTGCTTGTTTTCCCGTTCTTATATAACGCTACTTCTTCAATGGTCATGCCTTTGGCGTCGAGATGTAAGGAATCCGTTTCATAAAAATGAGGGTGCAGCGTTATCCAGGCCTTGCCGGGCATATACGCCTTGTCGTAATTGAAGCGAACATCCAGTTTGGTGTGCACCAGGTCATGTTGTTTGGTTGCAGAAGCCCTGTAGATCTTCTTCCAGCTCTCATCCTGTTGTCCCTCTGTCATAGGGTTCTGTGCAAAAACGCTCACCGACGCCAAGACACAGATCGCAGACATCAATTTTACCATTTGAAAATTTTAAGGGTGGTAAAATAGGTTTTTTTCATGTTGCATCCCCATGTGATAGGGAGGAATGCCGTTTTTTTTATGTTAAAGGCAGCCTTTCCATTAAGGATGTTGCGTATGGAAGGTGTAAACGTGGCTCGATTGTGGTAGTTTTGTTCAAAACGTTCTTTTAGGATGAAATTGCAATTCTCAGGTATCAAAGCTTTTTTATGGTTGATCGCTTGCTGCTTCACGCTTTGCACTGCGGCTCAGCAAAGCCATTTCATGTATATTCAATCCGATAATAAAGCGCCTTTTTCGGTTACCGTTGATAACAGTACGCAATACAGTTCCAATGGAACCGGCTACCTTATTGTGCCTAAAATAGCAAAAGGAAAACACCAGGTTAATATTGGATTCGCGGATAATAAATACCCTGTTCAGGCTTTTACTGTCGAGATCACAGATTCCGATATGGGGTATGCCCTTAAAAATTACGGGGAAAAGGGATGGGGGCTGTTTAACCTTCAGACGATGGGGGTGATCATGGCCAAATCGTCCGGTGTGCAACCGGCTACGGAAACCCGGCCTGCGGATAATAGCGGTACTGCAAAGAATAAACCGGCAGCCAACGCTCAGCCCGGAAAAGCAACAGCGCCTGCTACCCAGCCTGCGGGCAACCAGTTTGGCGATATGCTGTCGCAGGTGGTGGGTGATCCTACATTACAGCAGAAGCCTGCTGCTGCGGTAAAAAATCCTGCCACAAATACATCGGGGAAAGCGCCTGCTGCGCAACAGGCTACTGTGGTAACGGCGCCTGCTGAAACCAAACCTGTTGCCGATAGTGAAACTACTGCTGCCACACAGGTGCCTGAAGATGCCTGGGATGCCGCGGCTACCAAGGGAGTGATCAAAGCCAGCGAACAGGCGGGGAAAGAAGGTTTTGGTTATACGTTCATTGATTTCAATGCAAAAGGCGCCGATACCGTAAAGATCTTTATTCCTTCAGGAGCAGATCCGGAGGAGGCTGCGGATGCAACGATCAGGGCGATCGACTCGGTGGTTGCTGCCCCGAAAGAAACGGAGGGTGCCACTGTTAATAAAACAAACAAGAAAACAGATCCAGGTAAGAAAAGCGATCCTGTATTTGTAGATACGCCGGCGGCAACTGCGCCTGGAGCAGGTTCCGGCACAACTGTTTCCAATCCTTTCTATACCAGGCCGGCAGATAAGAACAGCGAACCTGTTACGGCGGAAGACAAACCTGGAAACAAGGAAAAGCCCAAGGCTATTGCAGCAGAAGGGGAGGAGAAAGAAGCTGCCGGAAAAGAAGGCCAGCCTGTGGCAGCTGTTTCCTATAACTCGAACTGTACAGGAGGCATGGCGGCAGCAAAAGACATGGAAAAGCTGAAAAAGAAAATGGTTAGCGAGGATGGTGACGATAAAATGGTGGCTGCTGCCAGGAAAGGCTTTAAATCGAGGTGTTATACAACAGAACAGATCAGGGAGCTGGGCAGGTTGTTTTATACCGATGAAAGCCGTTATAAGTTCTACGACGCTGCTTATCCCTTTGTATATGATGTAACCAATTTCCAGTCACTGGAAACGATGTTGCTTGATGATTATTATAAAAAACGGTTCAGAGCGATGCTCCGTTTATAATTTTAAGGAGTATTATGCCCCGCTATTTTCTGGAATTAGCTTATAAGGGAACTGCTTACAGCGGCTTCCAGGTACAGGACAATGTAGTTACCGTTCAATCTGAAGTTGAAAAGGCGCTGCAAACCGTGCTGCGGATACCTGTTGCATTAACCGGTTCTTCCCGTACCGATGCAGGTGTGCATGCCTTGCAGAACTATTTTCATTTCGATTTCCCGCACGAAATAGCTCCCAGGCTGTTATATAATATCAATGCGGTACTGCCGCCCGATATTGTTGCTAAAAGTTTGAAGCAGGTTGCAGATGATGCGCATTCCCGTTTTATGGCTACTTCGAGGGAATACCGGTATCATATTTACCGGGAGAAAGATCCTTTTCTCAACGATCGCGCCTGGTTCTTTCCGTATAAACTGGAACTATCACTATTGAATGAAGCAGCTGGCGTGCTTAAGGAATACAAGGATTTTACTTCCTTCTCCAAGCGGAACACCCAGGTAAAGACGTTTATATGCGATATACAGTACTCTCAATGGCATGAACATGACAACCAACTGATCTACGAGGTAAAAGCCAATCGCTTCCTTAGAGGTATGGTACGTGGCCTGGTAGCTACTATGGTGCGTGTAGGAAGAGGAAGTATGACGATTGATGAATTCCGCGGGGTAATAGAAGCCAAAGACTGCAGTAAAGCGGATTTTGCGGCGCCGGGGGCAGGGTTGTTTCTCGTGCGTGTAAATTATTAGCATGCTTATTTAGTTGCTGCCGCTAAAAAAATGAATTGCTGAAAGCCTTTGTCTGCTTATGTTTCACGACCTGTCCTTCTATTATCTGCTATCTGTTTTCAAAAAAAGCTTTGCAGTAACATAATTACTCCTATATTTGCACCCGCTTCTAAAGGAAGTAAGTTCATTGAAAGATAACAGTACGGATCGAAGAAAAAAGGAGATAAAAACTTCAAAATAAATTTGGTCAGAAAGTAAAAACTGTTACCTTTGCAACCCGATCGAAAAACGATCACAGCTCATTGAAAATCAGATGTTTAGTAAGAAGGAAACGAAAAAATATTTCTAAAAAACATTTGGTTGATAAGCGAAAAAGTCTTTACCTTTGCAACCCGAATCGAAGGAAACGGTAGCAGACAGAAGCAAAAAGCGCTGAAAAAAATCGAAAGTGTTAAGGCAGTAAGGCCTGAAGAGATCGGATCTCTGACATGATCAAAAGTTTTGAACGAAGCAGTAGTGCTGAGTTTGAGATTAAAGTTCTTTGAAAGAATGGAAACAACAGTACTTAAATAGCAATATTTAAGGTAAGTAACAAACGTAACACAATTTAATCCGACAGTTAATTTCGAGAGATATTAATAGTTGGGACAAACAAAACA
>NZ_SDHZ01000005.1:300000-382637 GCF_004118675.1 Filimonas effusa
TGCCCTGTAAGAGGTAAAGAGGATAAAAGGTAATATTATAGCGGCCAGCACTATATGTGTAATGAGGATGACAACATAGATCATTCTCAAGCCGCCTACTGCCAATTTCTCTGCATCGGAAACCAGGCCATCGTGATTGGCATCACCGAATCGCGCTTCACCTGCGAGCAGTTTATGTGCGATATAGGATACCAGGAATGCAATTGATAATACCAGGGCCGTCATCATCAAGCGTTTGTGTAAGATGTATCTTCCCTTTTTTACTGCCAGTAAAGCTGCTACCAGCAATACGGCTACGGTGGCGTTAACAACAGCGTTGAACAACGCAAATATGTGTACATCGAAAGGCAATTTTACATTAAGACTTACCCGGTCTAAAGTCACCACTACTGCAAATACCACGAACGAGAATATTCCTATCAGCCATCCTGCCTTACGATCATTCTTTTGAAGACTTGCCTGTAACATATATTTATACTTGAGCTTTTTTCTTTTTAGATAATGTAGTTAAGACCACTACCACGATCACTACTGTAATAGCGAAAAAGATACCCATAAGAACGGGATCAAAAGGCAATTTAGGTGGTTGCATGGTATCTTTTTCGAGCATGAGGACACCAATGTCGCGGGCCAGCTGGCGGATGGAAGCGGAGTCCAATCCGTTATAGTAACCGCGAACGATATGGTCTTTGTCAATCAGGACATACCTGCTTGTATGGACAAAATCGGAGTCAATGGGTTCATCGCTGAACTTATCTACTTTGAGCTGGTCGAATGCGAAGTTGTAGATGGCGTCTTTAGGCCCGGTCAGCATCCACCAGTTATCGTGGTTAACGCCAAACCTATCGGCATATTTCTTCAGTTTTGGAACAGAATCTCTTTCGGGGTCGATGGTAAACGAAACAAACTGGACTACCGAAGTATCTATTTTATTACGGGCTTCGCCGCCTTTATTGAAGGAGCGCTGCAGCTTCACCATATTGCGGGTAAGTGCGGGGCATATAGAGCGGCAACTGGTGAAGAAGAAATCGACAACCAGTGCTTTACCGGGCACATCGTATAAGCTAACCGAATCGCCAAGCTGATTTACCAGTCGTATATTCTGTACACGATGCCATACGCTATCGGTATAGCTTTTTCCATCCACTACACGTGTTCTGGTTGAGTCCAGCAGGTATTTACGGGGGATGATCACAGCATCGGCACTTACGTATTTCATCACGAAGTAGCCTGTCAGGGGAATCAGGATCGCCACGCAAAGGGCCAACAGCGCTTTTTTATTCATACCTCTCGGTTATCTGGTATCCAAAATAACACATCCCGCCACAGAGCGGGATGGTCAAAAATATATTAAATAAGAAACTACTTTCTGCTAGATCCCTTATTCAGCATGGTGAGCTGGCTTTTCATCGGCGTGTTGCTCATGGGTGGTATCATGTTTTCCATGACCTTCATGTGCAGGAGCTGCCAGTGTTGCCTTTTCTACGTGATAAGGATCGTATTTCTCTCTCAGGTTCTTATAGGAATTGCCATCCGCAAGGAACGCAATAATAAACCATATAAACAGGAACAACGGAATAATAATCGTTAAAATCATATTGCGCAGTTCATGTTTCAGGTGCATGAAATAACCTACGATGTACATCGCTTTCCACATCATGAGCACGACGATCACTCCTTTAAGGAAATGTTTAAAGAAGCCGTCGCTGAGTTCAGCTTTATACATATAGAAACCGATCGCCAGCTCGACAATTGTGAGGATGCTGAGGTATATGGTGATACGCTTTATTTCTTTCGTTCCTCCGCCTGCGTGTTCTTCGTGGTGTACAGATACAGTATTGTCCATTATATAATTTTTTTAGCGTGCGTTAAAATTCAATGCTCTGTTATACTACTTAAATAAGGTAGAAACAGGTAAATACGAATACCCAAACCAGGTCTACAAAGTGCCAGTACAAGCCAGCTTTTTCGATCATCAGGTAGTGACCTCTTTTTTCGAACTTGTCGTTAAGGGTCATGATGAGCATGATGATATTGATAACCACGCCAGACAACACGTGGAAACCGTGGAATCCGGTGATGGTAAAGAAGAAGTTGGTAAAGTTGGTAGTAGCAACCGTTCCGTCTGCGTTAGGGAAGGGGTTACGTCCCCACCATGCACCTTCGTGGAACAGGTGCGTCCATTCCCAGGCCTGGCAGCTTAAGAAGGCCAGACCACCGATGATCGTCCATATCAGGTTTTTAACTACACCTTTTTTATCCATATTATGTCCTGCATGAACGGCGAGAACCATTGTTACAGAACTAATGATAAGGATGAACGTCATTAAGCTTACGAACAACAGCGGGAAACCGGCGCCTAATCCCGGGAAGGAATTGAACACGTGGTTAGGGTCGGGCCATCCGATGGTGGCAAAACGGGTTGTACCGTAGGCAATAAGGAAGGCACCAAAAGTAAAGGCATCACTCATTAAGAAGTACCACATCATAACTTTGCCGTACTCCACGTTGAAAGGGCTCCTACCGCCACCCCACCATTTGGTTCCTGTTGAAACTGTTGTTGTTGCCATTTTCGTTCAAAAAATTTCGTTCACAAATTTAATATAACACTTATGCTACCCAGCTGAAAAAGATGAAAAGGTAAATCCAAAGCAGGTCTACGAAATGCCAGTAGGTGCTCACAATTTCTACCGGTACGCTGCTGTATTGCCTATTCTTAACGCTGAAAGCTCTTATAAAAACTACCAATAATGCTACCACTCCTCCCAATACGTGCAATACGTGGAGGCCGGTGATGATACCCAGGAAAGAGGCAGATGCGTTACTGCCGATGCCAAATAACTGGATACCGCTTTTATGAAGCGCATCGAAGCCTACAAACTGTAAAGCGGAAAACAACAGGCCTAATAGCAGGGTCATCGTTATCATCAGCTTGTAACGTTTCAGGTCACGGGCTTTGAAGGCTGTAACGGACAAGTGCATTGTAGCACTACTCACAAGTATTACGATGGTAGAATACCAGAAAACAGGGGGGAGTTTAAACACCAGCCAGTTGGCCTGTGCGCTTTTCACCACATAAGCACTGGTTAAGCCTGCAAACATCATAATGATGCTTCCCATGGCAACCCATAAGGTGAACTTATGCGGATGTATCCTGTTTTTTCCTGTACCCACTGTACTCATATTTATTGCGTCCATTCTTTAATGTATTTTATCTGCCAGTAATACGAGGAACACTATCGGCAAATAGATGTAACTACTGAACATCACCCGTCTTGCAGCTTTCGCATCCATAGCAGCATATAACCTCAAACATTGCACCACAAGAAAGAGATTACATACCAATACCAGCCAGAAACTCAGATTCCCTGAAATACCGAAGTAGTAGGGTAACATACCCATGGGAATCATCAGCACTGCATACATAACACATTGTATAGCAGTGAATTTTGTTGGTCCTTTGTCAGCCGGCAGCAGTTTAAATCCTGCTTTGCTATAATCGCCATGCGCCACCCAGGCTATTGCCCAGAAATGGGGGAATTGCCAGAGGAACTGGATACCAAACAAGATCCAGCCGCCTGCGCCAAAATCATCATTTCCGGCTACCCAGCCGATGAGGCAGGGTAAAGCTCCGGGAAAAGCGCCTACCAATACTGCTATAGAGCTCACCTTTTTTAAAGGTGTATAGATAAAAGCGTATAAAAAGAGACTAAAGGCAGATAACAGCGCCGACGACAGGTTGAAGTAATAATACATCATGATCACCCCTGCCGCGCCAGCTATGATCGCGAAAGTGTATGCCTCTGTTGCAGACATACGCCCTGCCGCCACCGGGCGTGTAGCGGTACGTTTCATTACAGCGTCGGTATCTTTCTCCACGGCCTGGTTGATGGCATTTGCACTGCCTGTGACCAGCATTCCGGCTACGAAAAGCAGGATGATCATGGTCCAGTCATACTCTACCACTTTTGGCGCGAGCAGGTAACAGATCACGCAGGAAAATACCACGGTGAAGCTTAGTGTAAACTTCATCAGCAGCGAATAATCCTTCAATTTCGCGCGCCACCCCTGCTTGCTATGAGCTCCCTCTGCTGTCATTACGTACGGCATCGTCTTTCTAAAAATGATGCCCTGACTTCTCAGGGCATCAGGTATTGTTTAGATCAGTTATTAATGTGATGTTTCGTTGTCGCCCACTGGTTCTGTTTGTGCTATGTGGTCAACACCGTCCTTACCATAGTCGTACGCCCAACGGTGTACTTCCGGGATTTCGCCGGGCCAGTTGCCGTGACCTGGGCGGATAGGTGTAGTCCATTCCAATGTATTTGAGCTCCAAGGGTTCAACGTTGTTACTTTTCTTCCTTTAAAGATAGAGTAGAAGAAGTTAAACAGGAAGAAGAACTGTGCGGCAAATACAATGATCACCACAGTGCTGATAAACCTGTTCAGTTCTACGAACTGTTTGAAGCTTTCCCAAACACCATAATCGTAGTAACGGCGTGGCATACCTGCCAGACCTTCGTAGTGCATAGGCCAGAAGATGAGGTAAGCGCCTACGAGTGTTATCCAGAAATGCACGTAAGACAGCGTATTGTTCATGAAGCGTCCGTACATTTTAGGGAACCAGTGGTAAACACCTGCGAACATACCGAACATAGAGGCCACACCCATTACAATGTGGAAGTGTGCAATTACGAAATAAGTATCATGCAGGTGAATATCGAGTGCCGAGTTACCGAGCCAGATACCTGTTAAACCACCGGAGATGAACAGGCTCACGAAACCGATCGCGAACATCATTGCCGGGGTAAAGCGGATATTACCTCTCCATAATGTAGTCAACCAGTTGAACACCTTGATGGCGGAAGGAACCGCGATCAGGAGGGTAAGTAATACGAATATGGAGCCTAAGAACGGATTCAACCCGGTTACGAACATGTGGTGTGCCCACACGAGGAACGCCAGTACTGCAATCGCGAACATAGAACCGATCATGGCCATATAGCCGAAGATAGGTTTACGTGCGTTGGTTGACATTACCTCGGAAGCGATACCCATTGCAGGAAGCAGGATGATATATACTTCGGGGTGACCCAGGAACCAGAATAAGTGCTGGTAAAGGATAGCGCTACCGCCTTCATTTGGTAAAGCACCTACGCCATTGATAAAGATATCGGACAGGTAGAAGCTGGTACCGAAGTTACGGTCGAATATCAAGAGGATAAACCCGGAGAATAATACAGGGAAAGACAATACACCGAGAACAGCTGTAAAGAACAGCGCCCAGATGGTGAGTGGCAGCCTGATCATGCTCATACCTTTGGTACGCATGTTCAGGATAGTAGCAATGTAGTTAAGACCTGCCAGCAGCTGTGATACTACGAACAGCGCCATAGCCATGATCCAGAGGTCCATACCCGTTTTCGAGCCGGGCGAGGCATCGCCCAGGGCGCTCAACGGCGGATAGGCGGTCCAGCCACCACTGAAGGGTCCTGTTTCAACGAACAAAGAAGATAACATTACCACGCTACCGGCAAAGAAGAACCAGTAACTAAGCATGTTCATCAATGGGGATGCCATATCCCTTGCACCGATCTGCAATGGAATCAGGAAGTTTGAGAAGGTACCACTCAATCCTGCGGTCAATACGAAGAATACGAGTACAGTTCCGTGCGTAGTAACGAGCGCATAATAAGCTTCGGCACTAATACGGCCTCCTTTCGCCCATTTACCCAGGATGTCTTCCAGCCAGGGGAAAGTGGAATCGGGATAGCCTAACTGCAAACGGAAGAATACAGACATTAAACCACCTAATACCGCCCAGATCATACCTGTGATCAGGAATTGTTTCCCGATCATTTTGTGGTCCTGGCTGAATATGTACTTTGTCAAGAAAGTTTCATGGTGATGCCCATGATGCTCATCGTGATGAACATCGTGTGCGGAACCCACGTTTGCATGCAGAACTGCTTCGTTACTCATATCAAGCTCTTTATATAAGATTACTACTACTAGTCAATTGTTATTAATCGCATATTACCTTGCAGACGCTACTACCTGTGACTTCGGATCCACGTTGGCAGCAGTTGCTTTTGTGCTATCTGCGGGAATAGCTTTTGGTTGATTTTCAGGGTCGAGGTCCGGGAATGCAGCAAAGTAGTAAGGCTTTTGTTTCGCCAGCCACAGGTCGAATTCTTCCTGTGTTACCACCTGGATGATCCCTTTCATAGAATAGTGACCGTTACCACACATCTGGTCGCAGCTGATCTCGTATACGAAATCAGGGTTACCTGTGATCTTTTTCATTTCCTCTGTAGTGTACTTCGGCGTAAACCACATAGTAGTAGGCGTACCGGGCACGGCATCCATTTTCATACGGAACTGCGGTAAACCAACATCATGGATAACATCCCTGGAACCGATGATGAGTTTTACGGGACGATTTTTTACTACGTACATGGTTTGTTCCATCACGATATCGTCGTGAGTAGCGGGATCGTCTTTTAAGCGCAGCTCTGCACTATCTCTCCAGATAAGGCCGAGAGAATTAGAGGCGGGGTCAATTACCCTGAAATACTTTTTACCAAATACACCGTCTTTACCTGCATAACGGAAGATCCATCCGAACTGTTTGCCGGTAACTTCAACCTGCATTGCATTATCGGGCGCTTCGCTGGTAAAAGAGAACCAGTTACGTAAACCAAATACTACGAGGATGGTTAATGCGATGGCAGGCACTACGGTCCATACCAATTCCAGTGTATTGTTATGCGGGAAGAAAAAGACCTTTCTTTTAGGATTCTCCTGGTATTTATATACAAACCAGAACAGCAATATTTGCGTTACCACGAAAACGAAGCCTGTGAGTGCCAGGGTGATCCACAGCATTGAGTCCACTTTCTCGCCCTGAACGCTGGCAGCGGGGTGTGCGAGCAAGGTTTTGGGGAACAAGGCCTTGTTACATAAATACACACCTATTAAGCCCAGCACCAGGAAGGAGATCATTAGGAAACCATTGATCTTATTGCTTTGAAGCCGGGATTTTTCTTCACCCTTCAGCACAGACACATACTCACTGGCTTTAGCAATCTGGAAGATCACCAGGAAGACCAGCACTATCACTGCGATGGTAAAAAACATTGCCATAATACTTGTTCTAAAATTTTCTAATTCTTTAATTCAACCTTTTATTTCCGGCTAAGCTGCCACCAAGCATCCCGCCTCGATCCAGCTATATCTTATGTATGGTGGATAACACTTTCTTTCAGGAATGGGTGATACTTTGGTACCAGTGGTTTGCTCGCAAGCGCCTTGCCCACCATCAGAATCAGTATGCCGATGAATAAGGCAGCGATTCCGAAATCAAGCCAACCCAGGGTAACGTGTTCTTTCGATACACTTCCCATTACCATTTGGAAGAAGTCGATCCAGTGACCGAATATGATCAGTACCGCCATAAAGGTGATGAGCGTATAGTTACGTTTAGCACCACGTTTCATGAGAATCAGCAGCGGGCATATAAAGTTCAGGATCAGGTTCAGGAAGAACACCCATTTGTAGGGGCCCTGAACGCGATGTTTGAAATAAACGGTTTCTTCGGGAATGTTTGCATACCAGATAAGCATATACTGTGAGAACCACAGGTAAGTCCAGAATACGGAGAATGCAAACATGAATTTACCAATATCGTGCAGGTGTTCCTGGTTGGTATATTCCAGGTAACCTTTGTTTTTGAGGTAGATAACGAATAATGCCACGAGCGACATCCCTGATACAAATGAGCTTGCAAAAGTGTACCAGCTATACATGGTGCTGTACCAGTGTGCATCGATGCTCATCATCCACAACCAGGGGATAGTAGAGCCAACAGTTAATGCAAACCATACGATGAACAGAGAAGCAGAAACAGTGTTTCTCCAGATATAGCGCTGTCCTTCTTCGCCATTCATAGCTCTTTCATCGGCTTCGCTGCTGAGTTTACGCATTCTTCTGCCGAGGAGGCTCCATAAGCCAATGGTTAATACGGTCCAGATACCAAAGAAAGTAGGATTCAGGAATCCTTTTTTACCGCTGAGGATAACATCACTTTCTACAGCTTCTTTGTCGATCCAGTGGTAAATATGGTGGTTATGGTCGATAAATACGATATAGAAAAGGATCACCAGGGTGATAGTACCGAAGATGGGCACCAGTGTAGAGATCGCTTCCGGTACGCGGCGGAAGACCACCTGCCAGCCACCCATTGCGAGGGTAGTAGCGCAGATAAAGAACATGCTTGCATTACACACCAGTGTAAAAAATATGCTATTATACATGAGTGTTCCCCAGAACACAGCTTTCTCATGTTCGGCATGCGCATCGTGACCGCCAACGCCTTTTGTAACAAATCCAATAATAAGAGCCAGTAACCCGATGGCGATCAAGGCTATTGACCATGTTTTCATTTTACCGGGAACCTCAAATTGCGCTCTGATAGATGCCATTGTATATCTTTTATCTCTGGTTAAATGATAGCAGTTTTACTTACTTCTTTTCGGTACCTGTGCTGTCCTGTGCTGCGGTAGGAGTAGCTGCAGCAGCTGGTGCGGCGCTAGTTTTACCCTGCTTTGCCTTAATATAGTGAATAATGCTCCAGCGCTGTTTGCTGCTCAATTGTGAAGCATAGCTACCCATGAGGTTTTTGCCGTACTCTACAGAGTAGTACATCTGTCCTTCTGGCATGCTTTCATATTTCGCGTCGCCAACAAGCTGAGCTGGTTTTGCCGGGTAGGGACCTTCTCCACCTTTATAGATGGGGCCATTACCATCGAGCTTAGGGCCGTGACAAATACCACAGTTAACGAGGTAGAGCCTTTCTACTTCCTTCATTTCCTTTTCATTCAAAGGAGGCAAAGGATTTTGTACCTGCCTGGCAGCATAATAGTTAACGGTATCACCTGCTGCGTCCTTTTTTATTGAAAAGGGGAGCACTCTATCGCGGGCAATTGTGCCGGATACAGGCTGGCTGTTATAGAAAATACCTTGTTCGGCCAGGTTTGAATGATCTGCATATGTTTCGTATGCACGGCTATAAGCCATATCGGGCATATAAACAGAACCCGGCTTACGCTTCACATCACTACAGCCTACGATCGTTACGCCAGCTGCCAAAACCAATATGATAGATAATTTTTTCATCTTGCTACTTTGTTCTATTCTGTGTTAAGCTACTGCTGTGGGTTCTACAATCAGTTGTTGTTCCTTATCGTAACGTCCATACCACCATCCTGGTTCTGCTTCCTGAACATTTACCTCTGTTGCTCCTGTGGAGGAGAGGAATGCCTGCAGTTCATCGGTATTGGTTTTATCGGTACATTCTATTGCCATAATGAACAGATCGTCTGTAGCCCTTACGTGGAAGTGATGCTTTTTCACAAAAGGAGCCAGTTGGCAGAGGTAACAGAAAGTAAGCACCATACCTACTGCTGCAAACAATACGGTCAACTCGAAAGTAATGGGCACCCAGGCTGGTAATGCAAAGTGTGGTTTACCACCGATGTTCAACGGCCAGTCCCTGGTGAAAATCCAGCTCATGCAACTTAAGGCAGTAGTGGTACCGGTGATACCGTAGATAAAACCGGCGGTGTGCAGGCTGGTTTCGCGCATACCCAGGGCATGATCTAAACCATGCACGGGAAACGGCGTGTACACATCCTGGATCTTATATCCCGCTGTACGTATTTTTTTTACAGCAGGAAACAATACTGCTTCGTCACTGAATGCCCCTACAACGAATTTCTTTTTTGCCATAATATTTCTCATTCAAAAGTCAAAAACCAAAAGTCTGTTACTTGAGTCTTTCTGAATTTTACTTTCTACTTTTTAATGAATTAATGTGCATGCGCATATTCGTGAACAAACTCTTCCACTTCCATTTTCTCTTCCTTCTCTACGGTCTGCTTATAATTGTCACCGCTGGTTTTCAGTACATACTTGATCTCAGCTATCGCAATTACAGGGAAGTATTTCGCGAACAGGAAGAAGCAGGTGAAGAACAATCCGAATGTTCCGAGATAGAAACCGATCTCCCAGGTAGAAGGGCTGTAGTAAACAGACCAGCTGGAAGGCAGGTAATCGCGGTACAGGGATGTTACGATGATCACGAAACGTTCGAACCACATACCGATGTTCACGATGATACTCATGAAGAAGGTTACGAAGAGGTTTCTTCTCATTTTGCGGAACCAGAAGATCTGAGGGCTAAGTACGTTACAAGCCATCATACCCCAATAGCTCCATCCATAAGGGCTGAACAGATAAGCACGGCTATACCAGAAAGTGTAACCTTCATATTTGTTCTGGCTATACCAGCCCATGAACAGTTCTGTGAGATAAGCAACACCTACGATAGAACCGGTTAATACGATCACCTTGTTCATTGCTTCGATGTGGCCTACAGTGATATAATCTTCGATGGTAAATACTTTACGCAGGATAAGCATCAGCGACTGTACCATTGCGAACCCGGAGAATACCGCACCCGCAACGAAGTAGGGGGGGAAGATGGTAGTGTGCCAACCGGGGATCACGGAAGTAGCGAAGTCAAAAGATACGATCGTGTGTACTGATAATACCAGTGGTGTAGACAAGCCAGCGAGCACCAGTGATAATGATTCGTGGCGCTGCCAGTGTTTAGTGGAGCCAGTCCAGCCGAAAGCTGCCACACCATATAATAATTTACGCAGTTTGGTTTTCGCGCGGTCACGAACCGTAGCGAAGTCAGGCAGCAGACCTGAGTACCAGAACAGGAGCGATACAGTAAAGTAAGTAGAGATCGCAAATACGTCCCACAGCAGCGGAGAGTTGAAGTTCACCCATAAAGGGCCGCGTGTGTTAGGATAAGGCAATACGAAGAACGCCATCCATACACGACCCATGTGGAAGATGGGGAACTGACCGGCACACATAACGGCGAAGATGGTCATCGCTTCTGCGGCACGGTTTACACCGGTACGCCAGCCCTGACGGAAGAGTAAGAGGATCGCAGAGATCAGCGTACCTGCGTGACCGATACCAACCCACCATACGAAGTTGGTGATATCCCAACCCCAGCCGATGGTTTTGTTAAGGTTCCATTCGCCGATACCGTAAACTACTTCTCTATAGACACTGTAAACACCAAACATTAACAGTGCTACTGCAATGAAAAAACCCACATACCACAACTTTGTTGGCTTTGCTTCTATGGGGCGACAAATATCTTCCGTCACCTGGTGATAATCTTTATTACCAGTTACCAGTGGTTCCCTTAGCTGTGATTCGTACTTAAGATGCATTTGGTATGGTTTAATTCCGGTTTTACCCGGCTGATCTTTTAAATTCTATTCCGCTTTTCGTTTTCTGCTATTATCCGTGGTGTGCAGGTGTTGCTTCTGCTGCGTGCTCATGTTTATGAGCAGTTGCAGGAACATCGGCGTTGCGCACTTTAGCCAGATAACTTACGTTAGGCAATACGTGTAATTGTTCCAGCGCGTAGAAAATACGGTTTGGATTTTCTGTACGAGCCTTGTAAACATCGCTTTCCTTATCGTTAACATTACCGAATACGAAGCAATCGCTGGGACAAGCAGATTTACATGCTACATCCAGGTCGCCATCTTTCATCGGCCTGCTTTCTTTTTTCGCTTTCAGTTTAGCGTCCTGTAAACGTTGAACGCAGAAAGAACATTTCTCAATCACACCGCGAGAACGAACGGTAACATCGGGGTTCAGCACCATTCTTGTGAGGTCGTCGTTCATGTTCAGCACCACTTCACTCAGTTCGTCCTGGTTGTTCGCGAAGCTGTCGGATCCGGTATAGTCGGCCCAGTTGAAGCGACGAACTTTATAAGGACAGTTGTTGGCGCAATAACGCGTACCGATACAACGGTTATAGGTCATCTGGTTCAGGCCTTCTGTGCTGTGGTTGGTTGCAGCCACCGGACATACGTTTTCGCAAGGAGCATTATCGCAGTGCTGGCACATCATTGGCTGGAAAACAACGTTCGGGTTGTCTACGTCGCCGCTGTAATAGCGATCGATACGTAACCAGTGCATATCGTGGAAGCGCATTGCTTCTTTTTTGCCCACGATAGGGATGTTATTTTCGATGTTACATGCTACTACGCAGGCGCCACATCCGGTACAAGCATTCAAGTCGATGCTCATTCCCCATTTGATACCTGGTTTGTCATGAACAGGGTAGATAGTACCTGCTTTTTCATAGTTTGCCAAACCACCCCAGGGAGCCAGTTCTTTTTCACGTTCGTTACGGATCTCTGCGGGGTCGTGTTTGAAGTCGGCCAGTGTCAACTCTTTCACAACTTCGGTACGAACGCCCTGAGCGGTATCGTAACGGTTGTGTGTTTGTGTCAACGCCACTTCATATTTTTCACCGGTAACTTCAACAGCTACATCGGTATTGATAAATTCTACTGTACCGGCTTTGAGTGCAGCGAGGATGAAGGCATTTTTACCTACTCCTTTTGCAGCTTTACCTACTTTTTCGGAGCGGCCATAACCCAGTGCAATACCTACCGTATCAGGATCGGTACCTGGTATGATGAGTGCCGGTAATTCAATGCTTTTACCGTTGGCAGTCAATTTCACCACCTTTTTAGCAGGCCTTGTTTCATAAGCATCTGCCTGGCCACCGTTGTTAAGATCTATGTTCAGTAAAGTTCTGGCCATAGCTGGTGATACGATCAGGTAGTTATCCCATACGGCGCGGGTGATAGGATCCGGTAATTCCTGCAGGAATGGGTTGCTGGCGCCCTGGCCTTCACCGATACCTACTTTCTGATATAATACCAGTTCTACTTTACCGCCTTTTTTGGCTGAGCTTACTGCAGCAACGGCGGCAGCAACACCAGCGCCATTAAAGGCTGTGCCTGCGAGCGTTTCGGCGGCAGGGTTGATAACGCCATCCTGTAAAGCTTTATCCCATGCAGACTCGCTTCCGAGTTTGCCTATCCAGTATTGTTTCAGGAAAGTCAGGTAGTCGGAACCTGCAGCGCTCCAGAGGAGCAGGCTATCCTGCCACTGGCGTGTTTTGAATAAAGGATAGATGGTAGGCTGGATAAGAGAGAAGTAACCTGTTTTAGGTTCTGCATCGCCCCAGCTTTCGAGGTAGTGGTGGTCGGGAACAATGAACTTACACAGTTCGGTTGTTTCGTCCATTTTGCCACTGAAAGAGATAGAGGTTTTAACTTTTTTGATACCGCTTACAACTTTGGCGCTGTCGTACCAGCTGTAAGCAGGGTTTGCACCATAAACGAGTAAAGCGCCTACTTTACCAGCATTCATTTCATCAACCAGCGCTACGAAATCGGAGTCGATGCCCTGGCGGTAGTTAACGGGAGCAGACCAATCGATGGTTTTGCCGTTGGCAAGTAATGCTTCGTTAACTGCGTTTACGATGATCTGAACATTGATATCGTTGCTGGCGCAAACTACGAGTGCTTCGCCTTTATGCGCGGCGAGATCTTTTGCTGTTTTTTCGATGCCTTTTTTCAGCGTCTCGTTAGAGATGCCGGTTACAGGCTGGCCGTTGATAGCGCTGAGTAAACCTGCTGCGATAGCACCCCATTCGGAAGGGCGGCAGAGGAAGCGTTCGTCGGCGGCTGCGCCTGTAGAGCTGAGTACACTTTCGAACTGGAAGTGGCGGCTCATTTCGGGGTTCTTCTCGTTGATGCGCCTGTTGGGAGCATATTGTTTGGCGAATTCTGCCGGAGCTAACCATGTAGCCAGGAAGTCGGCACCAATGCCCGCAATTACTTTTGCGTTATCGAAACGATAAGAGGGGATTGCTTTTTTACCGTAGGTAACCTCGTTAGCCAGTAATAATCCGCTGTAAGAAACAGCGTCATAAGTAACGTGGCGGCTACCGGGGTATTTAGCGAGGAATTGTGCAATTACTGCTTTGGTAGTAGGAGAAACGATAGAAGTTGTAAGGATAACAGCGGGAGCACCACCTAAAGCGGCGAGCTCAGCACCGATAGCCTTATCGATTGCTTCGAACGTTACTTCTTTACCAGAGATATGTGGGTAACGGATACGGGCTGTATCGTATAAATCGAGAACAGAAGCTTCTGCTCTTGCGGTAGTACATCCTTTGAAAATGGGGCTCAGGTCGTTTCCTTCGATTTTGATAGGACGACCATCTCTTACTCTTGCCAGTACGCTCAACACATCTCCATCCTGCACATAAGTGGTGGCATAGTAGTTGGCTACGCCTGGTATAATATCTTCCGGTTTGTTTGCAAAGGGGATTGCTTTTTTAACCGGTATTTCACAGCTGGCGGCAACGGCAGCAGCAGCTGTACTAAAACCCAGATATTTCAAAAAGTCTCTTCTTGGAGTTACTGCCTCCAGCAAGCCTTTATTGTCGGCTTCGAATGGCAGTTGCTCCTGGAACTCATCTTTACCAGATTGCTGATAGGCCTCAGACTGATTCAGCTCACCAAAACTTTGCCAGTACTTTTTTTGCTCCATTATATCAATTTGATAATTCGCTAATTTGATAATTGATCAGAAATTTTTCATACGCTCTCAGTCTTATTCAGACTGTTACTATACCTCTTAGTAGTGACATTTCTGACACTCTGTACCACCGATACTTTCTACTGTTACGCTATCCATTTTACCATTCTTAATATCATTATGGAACTTTTCGTAGATACTGTAGAAACCATTGTCTTTAAACTGTACCTGTGTAGTACGGTGACAGTTAATACACCAGCCCATGCTCAGGTCGGCAAATTGCTTCACCTCATCCATTTTCTGGATCTCGCCGTGGCAGGTCTGACATTGTACCTTACCGGCGTTTACGTGTTGTGAGTGGTTAAAGTAAACGTGGTCGGGAAGACTGTGGATACGAACCCATTCTATAGGTTTTGCTTTAGAGGCATCCCAAGGTTTGCCTGGTTCATAGCCTGCATATTTGTAAAGCTCCTGGATCTGTGCAGTTCCGTTCACTTCTTTGCCTTCGGAGGTATATAATTGTTCACCGGTATATTCAGAGATAGCCATGTGACAGTTCATACACATATTTACAGAAGGAATATTTGCCTGTTTTCCTTCCATTGTGTTACCATGGCAGTACAGACAGCTGATCTGGTTTACGCCAGCGTGAACTTTGTGGGAGTAGAAGATAGGCTGTGTGGGTTCGTAGTTTTGTGTACGTCCGAGGCCGATAGCTCCTGTTACAGTGTAGTAACCACCAATCATAAAGAGCACCACAGCTACCAGGGCGATATAAGTTTTATTGCGCCAGAAAGGTACTGGTTCGAGTGCAGGGATACCTTCTTTATCGTCGGCTAATTTGCGGAGGTTGCTGTTTACGGTTAATAATATAAATGCTACAACAGCGAGAACGAGGGTAAGGATACCGAATAACAGGGTATTATCGCCTTCGGCAGCAGCTGCACCTTTAACGTCGCCACCGGTAGCGGCTTTAGGGGCACTGGCTTCAGAAGCTGCTTTCTCTACATAAGCGAGAATGGCATCGATATCAGCATCTGTCAAGGTAGGGAAAGAGTTCATCGGGGTTTTGTTGAACTGTTCGTACAACTGAACCGCGTAAGGATAACCGCTCTTGATCACTGCCTGGCTATTGTGGATCCATGCGTGAAGCATTTTCTTGTCTGGCCAGCGACTCTCGACTCCTGCGAGTGCAGGACCGGTCAACTGCTTATTAACAGCGTGACAGGAAGCACAGTTTTGTGAGAACAACGCTTTTCCATCTTGCGCTAATGCACTATTTCCTGACTGCAATAAAAAAACCAACGTAAACCCAAATATCAACTTTGCTGCAAAACGTCTTAGGTGGATCATATTCACAATGCTGTTGTGTAGATGTGGAAAAATATCCGTGAACGGGTGCAAAAATATGACAGGAGGCTGACAAAAATCATTCGTTGTTAAATTTTTTTTCCGCTTATTTGGGCTGCGTTTCAGCACTTTATTGAAACAACGTTGAAAAACGGCTTTTATAAAAGGCTTTTCGAAGGAATTACAATTTAGATACCTTTGCGTTGCATACCTCAATCATGTTACCCCCTTTAAATCATAATACTCAAGTATATCATGGGTTCTACGTATTTGGAAAATGAAATCCGATTGGCTGTATTTGCTTCAGGCGCGGGCTCAAACGCCAAAAAGCTGATTGAATATTTTAATAACAACGATACCTCTATTATTAAGGTTGCCCTGATCGTCACCAACAAGGAAACGGCCGGAGTTATCAAAATTGCTGACGAAAATCATCTTCCAACGCTTATTATCGATAAAGAGCAATTTTTCCGGGGTGATGCCTATGTAGGTGCGCTTCGGCAGGCGGGGGTACATTTTATTGTATTGGCTGGTTTTCTGTGGAAGGTTCCTGCACAGCTTATAGCGGCTTTTCCCGGAAAGATCGTAAACATCCATCCTGCCTTATTACCTAAATATGGGGGAAAGGGGATGTATGGCAACTTTGTTCATGAGGCCGTGATTTCGAACAAGGAAACCGAAAGCGGGATCACTATTCACCTGGTTGACGAGCAATATGATCATGGTGCGCCTCTTTTTCAGGCTGTTTGTCCTGTATTGCCGGATGATACGGCAGAGAGTCTTGCACAGCGGATCCATGCCCTTGAGCATGCCCATTATCCCGAGGTTGTTGAAAAGGCGGTTAAGGCAGCTTTTTCTTAAATGCGGGGGGCACCGGGCGGGTACCGCTGCTATCTTTTGTATGGGTAGAGTCTAATGAGAAGATATATAATACCATTTCACGCGCCTGTTCGCGCGTAACATTCGGATGTGGTGTCATTACTTCCTCTCCCCAGATGCCACGGCTTCCACGGATAATGCCGCCTGCCAGGTTATCTACGACTCCATTTACGTGGGGATATTTCCGGGCGATATCCTTATAGGAGGGACCTACCAGTTTAGTTTCCAGCTGATGGCAGGTAAAACAGTCGTTTGCTGTAATAAGCCTGGCACCCTCTCTGACTGTGTCGGGGGCCGATGCGCCGGCGGTATTAATTAAGCTATCGGTACCTGAAACGGCCTTAGGCGGTCTTTTGGCCTGGCGGCTTTCGCAGGAAATGCATAGTAACAGGATCAGTATAAAGACTAACTGGTGTTTCATAATCCGAAGGAGAATCAAGCATTATGCCATAGCGGGCCTATTACTTTTCATTTTGCCGGTCATTATCAAGCTTTCCTTTGCCCCGTTTCCTGAATTTTTTAAACAGATCGAGTCCCAGTTTAATATTTCCTTTTACATCGGGTTTGGCCCGCAGGTAGATACTGGGGCCATTGCGGGAGTCGACTCCGCGGTTCTGCGGATGTTTTTCATCGCCCCGGCTAAGGAAATTATGGAGGGGTACCTGAATGCTTATATCCGTATTTCCTTTTAGGCTATACAGGCCTTCTACATACAAGGTCATGACGGAAGAGTGGATCTCCATTCTTTTGATCTCGATCTCGTCGTTTACAATAATGAGGCTATCCTGGATGGCGGCGAAGGTAATATTGCTCATATCCCTGTCTTTAAACACAAACTTCTGGATCTTTTGTACGGGCTCATGATTCACCAATGCGCCGTCTTTGAGTGAAAACCATACCCTGCCGTTCGTGGTACCGGGGATGATATCGCCGCGTTCATTCAGCGCCAGGCGTAAGCGGGCGTCGGTATTGAGTTTTCCCCGCAGGTTGGAATAGGAGATGGCTTTTTGCCCAAAATTGTCGAAAGCATAGAATACTTTCCGGACATCCATGTCCTTTAATACCATATTTACGGAAGCATCGTGATGCCGTTCGCTAAGATGTTTTACATCGCCGTTGAGGGTAAGCAATCCCCCGGCATGCCTTACCGAAACCTGCCGCAGCTGCCAGTCGCTATCCCTGAACAAGACTGTACCGGTTAGCGCCTCTGCAGTAAAGTGGTTAAGTTTCAGAGCATCGGCTTTTACCTGTAACCGCAGGCTTCCTTTTTCCAGCACCTGATCGAACCGCCAGAGGGAATGGCTGGTTTTGCCGCTTTTTTTCTTTTCTTCTACAGGTTTTTTCTGCTGGTTCTTAAAGAGATGCCTGAAATCGGCCAGGTTCAGAGAAGGAGTATAGACCGAGCAGGAGAGCGTTGCATTGTGCGGGTCATCGTCCTGTGCGAGACTGCTCATTTCCTTACCATCTACATTTACGGTAAACTCGCTGTCGCCCAGTTTACATTTGAGGTCATTCATTTGCAGGGTGTCTGCGCCAAAGTAAAGCGTTCCGTTGCAGTTGGTAAACAGGAGGTCTTTGGCGGCATAATGAACAGCACCGTTTTCAACAGCGAGGCTTCCATTGATATGCTGGAAGAAACTGGTATTTTTTACCAGCGGGCCTCTATAATGCAGTGCTATTTTGGCTCTTCCCTCTACAAACTGCAGGCTTCTTAAACCGAACTGGTTATTCAATGCCGGAAAGCTGCAATCGGAATACAGATCAAATGAGAAGGCCGGTTCGGCGAGGTTGGTAAGGGTGGTGGTGCTGCCTTTAAAAACTGCCGCCCCCCATTTACCGGTGAAGTCTTTGATGACTATCTGTGAATTTTCGTCGCCCAGTGGTTGTCCTTTTATTCTTTCGTTGGTGAAGGATCCTGAAAAGCTACATGAATCCAGGACTGCCACGGGTGTCACCAGCCTGTTATCCTTTACTTTCCAGCTAACACTAAGTGAGGGTTGCCCGCCTCCTTTCAGGGAGCCGGCTATTGCAGCTGAGATCTCAAAAGGTTTTTCCAGGTCTACTATAGCCAGTTTCTGCGCCAGCCGTTCGGTTAAGAGGGCGCCTGCGTTCTTATATATGATCTTCCTGGCGGTAATTCCCAACCTGAAGTTCGGTTCCGGGTCCCGAAAATTAAAGCTTCCCTGTACCACAATGGGCTGGCCCTGGAATTTTATTTCTGCGGGAGAGAATTCCAGTTGTTTTGACGCCGGCCGGTAAGATAGTTTCCAGCGACCTTCTACCTGTTTTTCTCCCAGGAAGCTACCTTTTGCCAGATTGAATCCCAGGCCCCTGATCACTGCGTCTTCCTTTATATGAAGTTCAAGTGTGCTATCGCGATGTCTTTTGATACGGGCATTGAGTTTTTTAAACAGAAATTCAAAGCGTTTATTTTTGATGCGGTCTTCGGCAAGGGCATCGATATTCTCCAGTTCAACTTCGGCGATCATTATATTACCGCCCGGGTTCTTATTTGACTGATCCTTCTTCTTTAGCTGTAACAGATAGCGATTGCTGTATCCTGTTGTATCGGTAAGGACATGAAGATAGCCGTCACTAAATTTTATCCTGCTGATAACAGGATCTTTTCCTGTTATTTCAAAGAGGCCAATTCTTGTTGATGCAGCTTGTACAGACAATATAGGACGCTGATAAACGGTGTCGGTTAAGGTAACTCCTTTCAATATGATCTCTACGCGCGGGAGATGGCGCCATACATTTACTTCAAGTGAGCCTATGGTAAGTTTGCCCTGCAAGCGGCTTTGCAGTTGTTCATGCACACGAACGAGCAGTTCCTGCCGGTGGGCAGTGATGTAAGATTGTATGCATACCAGCAATACAAGAAGTAAACCGGTTACCGACAATATCGACCACATTGCTATACGCACCACCTTATGCCGCATCCATTCTCTCATAGACTTTTAATGCTTTAAGAAAGGCAGGTCTTTTTAATCTCTGTCCACAGATCGCGATAACACTGGGCTGCATAACTGCTATTGGCAAATTCAAATACAGGTTGCTGGTTTATGCCCATCTTTTCTACGTCGCTGAGATAGGGGATATAGTTTTTGAAAAACAGCTTGTCTTTATAAAACTGCTGCACTGTTTCGTGGTGGAGGTTCTTACGATGATCTACCATGCTGAAGAAGCATTTGAGCTTACCCAGATCCAGTTCGTTTTCTTCCAGGTAACCGGCTACGGTTTCGTAGGAACGAATAGAAAGCGTTGTGGGTATATTTGGCATCAGCACCCAATCTGCCGCGTTAAAGATATTTTCATGTAAGAGAGAGATGCCTGGCGGGCAGTCGAGGAATATTACATCAAATTCTTTTGCGCCGGCCAACAGGCTTTTCAGGCGTTTTTTACTTTGTCTTACTTCGCCCAGTACAAGGTCGGCGTTACGTGCCGAAAGGTCGGAGGGTATAACCCAGAGGTTTTCGAAAGCGGAGCCCTGAACCACGTCTCTTAGTTCCAATTCATCTGTAAGCAATTTTTTACTTTCATTCTTCACCTGGGCCTGTACACCAAAATAAAAAGATGCCGATCCCTGCGGATCCAGATCCCATACCAGTGTTTTCAATCCGTCTGCTGCAGCAAGGTATGCGAGGTTTACGGTGGCCGCGGTTTTGCCTACTCCACCTTTCAGGTTGTACAGCGCGAGTGAAGTCATAAGTAACGGTTTTATGAGGGAATATAAGTTATTTCAGCCAGAGTGCCTTATTGCTTCATGGTTTCCAGCTCCTTTTGCATGCGGAACATTTCATCCCTCAGACGTGCGGCTTCAATGAAATCGAGGTCACGCGCTGCTTTTTCCATTTCCTTCTTCACCTTACCGATGGCTTTTTCGAGTTGAGGTATTGTTTTGTACACTACCTGTTCTTCGGCGACGGCATGCTGCACCAGATCCTGGTCGGCCTGTATGGCTTTTGGATCATTTACATCAAAGCCGCGGATGTCGAGCACGGCGGTTTGCTTCATGATCTGGTCTATGGACTTTTTGACTGTGCGCGGCGTTATGTTATGCAGCTGGTTGAATTCTATCTGCTTCTGGCGGCGGCGTCCCGTTTCATCAATGGTACGCTGCATACTTTCGGTCATTTTATCGGCATAGAAGATCACCAGTCCATCCACATTCCGCGCAGCGCGGCCGGCAGTTTGTGTGAGAGAGCGTTCATTCCTCAGGAAACCTTCCTTATCGGCATCCAATATGGCTACCAGTGATACTTCGGGCAAGTCGAGGCCTTCTCTCAGCAGGTTTACGCCTACCAGCACATCAATTTCGCCGAGGCGCAGTTGTCTTAAGATCTCAACACGTTCCAGCGTATCTACGTCGCTATGGATGTATTTGGATTTAATATTGATACGGTGAAGATATTTATCCATTTCTTCTGCCATACGTTTGGTAAGCGTGGTTACCAGAACGCGGTCGCCTTTTTTCACCCGTTTGTCTATTTCGTTGAGGAGGTCATCGATCTGGTTGACGCTGGGTCTTACTTCTATCGGCGGATCGAGCAGACCTGTGGGGCGCACTACCTGCTCAATTACGAATCCACCTGTTTTTTCCAGTTCATAGTCACCCGGCGTTGCGCTTACAAAGACCGTCTGGCCTGTCATATTTTCGAACTCATGGAAGTTGAGCGGCCTGTTGTCGATGGCGCTTGGCAGGCGGAAGCCATAGTCGACCAAGACCAGTTTACGGCTACGGTCGCCGCCATACATCCCTGCTATCTGCGGTATCGTCTGGTGGCTTTCGTCGAGCATACATATGAAGTCTTTGGGGAAGTAGTCAAGCAGGCAGAAGGGGCGTGTTCCGGGTAAACGGCGGTCGAAGAACCTGGAATAGTTTTCTATGCCGTTACAGTAGCCCAGTTCCCTGATCATTTCGAGGTCGTATTCCACACGTTCTTTTATCCGTTGTGCTTCTATATGTTTACCTACGTTCTGGAAATATGCTACCTGGGCTGCCATTTCATCCTGTATTTCCACGATGATCTGCTGCTGCATGTCTTTAGGCGCCAGGTAAAGGTTGGCGGGGAAGATCGCGGCGTTCTCGATACGCTCGAGCCTTTTACCGGTAACAACGTCTATGCTTTCTATATCTTCTATTTCATCGCCGAAGAAGGTGATGCGATAGCCATTATCGGCATAGGGGAGGTTGATATCTACGGTATCTCCTTTTACGCGGAAAGTTCCCCTTTTGAAATCAACCTGGGTTCTGCTATACAGGCTGTTCACCAATGCATGGAGGAAGCCCTGGCGTGAGGTCACCTGGCCTTTATAAATGCGGATGATGCCATTCTCGAATTCGGCGGGGTTACCCATACCATAGATACAGCTCACACTTGCCACCACAATGATATCGCGCCGGCCCGTAAGCAACTGACTGGTGGCCTGCAGCCGCAGCTTATCCAGTTCTTCGTTAATGCTCAGGTCTTTTTCGATATAGGTGTTACTCACCGGCATATATGCCTCAGGCTGATAGTAATCGTAATAGCTTACAAAATAGCCGACGGCATTTTCGGGGAAGAACTGTTTGAATTCTCCATAGAGCTGTGCTACCAGCGTTTTGTTGTGGGTAAGAACCAGCGTTGGCCGCTGTAACTGAGCTATCACATTGGCCATGGTAAATGTTTTACCAGAACCGGTAACGCCCAGCAAAGTATGATAACGCTCCCCGCTGTTCAATCCCTCTACCAACTGGCTGATGGCGGCAGGCTGATCGCCTCCGGGTGCATAAGGTGCATGTAGTTTAAATGGCATATTGCAAAGATACTAATGAGTAAATCATATAACATTAAGACAAAAAACACACCAGTGCTATTAAGCACTATGCCTTATCTTTAATTCAAACAGCAAAATTCATTACGTGTTTAACAGCGAAGAAATTAAAAAGCGGGTAGGCGCCTATGCGGCAGACTATGTTCAACCAGGTATGACGATAGGTATTGGCACAGGCAGCACTGTTTATTGGCTGTTACAGGAGCTGGGTAACAGGATACAGCAGGGACTTCAGTTCCGGGCGGTACCTACTTCAAGACAGACACAAACACTGGCCACTGAACTGGGTATTACCATTGCCGACATCAATAATATTGAAGAACTGGCGCTAACCATTGACGGCGCCGATGAAATAGATGGCAGCTTACAACTCATTAAAGGAGGGGGAGGAGCTTTGCTGCAAGAGAAGATAGTTGCCGCGGCTTCAAAGCAGCTTATCATTATTGCCGATGAAACCAAAATGGTATCCCAGCTTGGGCAGTTCCCATTGCCGGTAGAGGTCATCCCATTCGGATGGAAACAGGTTTCCAAAAAGATCCAGCAACTCGGGTGCAGGGAGGTTGTGCTAAGGCAAAAGAACGGGGAGACGTTCATTTCTGACCATGGGCACTATATTCTTGACTGTCATTTTTCTGCTATACCCCATGCCTCCACTGTTAACCAGCAACTGCATGACATACCCGGTGTTGTTGAAACAGGTTTATTTATAAATATGGCTGATATGGCCATATGCGGTTATGCAGACGGGCGTATCATCACTAGCCTGCCAGCTTAGCCGCCAGGTAGAGCTGATCTGACAACTGCTGGATGGCATCGGCAGCGACATTGATCTGTTGCTGTGCCTGTTCCCATTTTCGTTGTTCAATGGCTTCCCTGATGCCGGGAAGTGTTTTTACACCATAGCCGGTATAGAAGCCCGGAGCATATAAAGTATGTTTATACCAGGGGCGGCCGGGCAGTCCTTTGCTAACCAATAATTGTTGTTCTGCCTGGTAGAGCAGTTTATTCAGCGGGCCGTGGTCGGTGCTGTTGTTTACAAGTCTGGTAAGTGAGTCGCCTGCCTGTTTTGAAATCTTTTCAAAATCCCTGAGTGCATTTTGCAGTGGAGAGAAGTCGAGATAAGGAACTTCTTCTTTCACCTTTGGTGCGTTATACACCAGGGTAGGATCTGCAGCGAGTTTATAAGCCCTGCTTCTGATGACCTGGTTTTCTACAAGAGTAGCTTCACGCATCTGATCGGTGAGCGTCATGAGTTCAGAAACATAACCGTTCACTGCGTTAAAGAGATTGCGGAAATTAAAAGGCAGGATCTCTGCATTTGCCAAACGCAGTGCGGCCCTGCCGGCGGTTTTAGACAAGGCCACTCCATATTGGAAGCCGGGGTCTTTGAAGCGTACAAAATAATCGTACGAATCGTAGATGGAATGATATTCGCCGCCGGCGTCTTCACCGCCGAACGACAGGTTGAGACTTGGAATACCAAGGTGTTGCAGGAAAGCAGAATAATCTGATCCGGAGCCGAGGGCAGAAAGAGAGAGCGTTCGTTTTGCGAGGATCTCTTTTTTTGCATTTATCCCTGAAGCATTGACCAGGTCATTTGCTCTCCGGCGATCGAATAATGAAACGTTTGTCTGGGGGTCGGTGATTACTTTTGAAATATCTTCTATAAGCGGTTCCAGTGCGTGTGAGCCTCCTGCTTCGAGGAAGCCGCGGCCGTTGCCATCGGTATTAATATAGGCAACCGCTTTATTCTGCAATTCTTCTGCATGCTGTTCCACCCATTCTGTGGAGCCGAGTAGGCCTGGTTCTTCGCCGTCCCAGGCGCAATAGACCAATGTACGGCGTGGTCTCCAACCTGTTTTAACGAGTTCTCCGATGGCTTTGGCTTCTTCCATCAAGGAGGCCAGGCCGCTTATAGGATCTGCAGCGCCGTTCACCCAGGCGTCGTGATGGTTACCCCTGATCACCCATTCATTGGGATAGAGCGAGCCGGGGAGTGTAGCGATCACATTATAGCAGGGGCGTAATTTCCAATCTGATTCAACCCTCAGGTGTACCCTTGCGCGGCCGGGGCCAACATGATAAGTAATAGGCAGGGCGCCGCGCCAATCTTCGGGGGCTACCGGACCCTGTAATGCTTCGAGCAAGGGTTTTGCGTCGTGATAGCTGACAGGCAATACCGGGATCTTCAATAAGTTGGGCGCTTTAAAGCGGTCGAGTCGTTTTGCCGTATCGGTAGCGCCGATATTGGGCGTAAGCGGATCGCCGGGATATATTACCATATCCATTACAGAGCCGCGCTGAACGCCCCATTCATTTTTAAAAGCTCCTTTGGGATATACGTCGCCCTGGAAATAACCATCGTCACGCGGGTCTGAATATATAATACAACCTATTGCTCCGTGTTCCTGTGCGAGTTTTGGTTTGATGCCGCGCCAGGAGCGGCCGTATTTTGCAATAACTATACGTCCTTTTACATCTATGCCCATTCGTTCGAGCTGTTCGTAGTCGGCGGGCAGGCCGTAGTTCACATATACCAGTTCGCCCATTACATCGCCATCGGCGCCCCAGGCGTTATAGGTAGGTAATTGTCCATCCTGGCCAGAAGTACCATCCTCTTTCAGGGCGGGTTCTTTCAATACTGCCTTATACGTAGTTGGCGCTGTTAGTTCGAGCTCGCGCACCTTTGGTGTTGGGAACAAGACCTGGAAGACCTCTGTTTTTACTTCAAAGCCATATTGTTTGAAGCTGGCGGCTATTTTTTCAGCAACAGCTTTTCCTGCAGCAGATCCTATGGGATGCGGTTTTGCCGCCAGTGTGCGGATGGTATTGCCGATATTCTCCGCGCTGATGTTCTTATCGAAATCGGCTTCGGCCTGAAGCTGGGCTACGCTTGTTTTATCGGTAAAGCCGGGGATAGGTTTACTATTGGTTACGCCGGACTGAGCTGTACTACTAAAAGCTGCAAACAGCAGGGCAATGGGCAGGTATTGCCTGATATAGAAGTATTTCATATCAGAGGTACAATTGGTTGGTAGGCATAGGATAATCCGTTTGTTACACAGTGGCAGCTTTCGAAATATCGCGGGACAGGTAATCGGTATAATCCGGTATTGCTGCTTCGTATTCACCGTTCATAAAGGGGGAGGTCATTACAAAATCAGCTGTGGCGCGGTCGCATGCCATTGGAATATTCCAGGCAACACCTAAACGCAGTAATGCTTTTACATCGCTATCATGTGGCTGGGCTTCCATAGGATCCCAGAAAAAGATCATGACATCGATATCGCCTGTAGCAATGAGGGCGCCCAATTGCTGATCACCGCCCAACGGGCCGCTGAGCATTCGTTTAACGGGAACGCCCAAGGCTTCTTCGAGTTTCCGGCCAGTAGTACCGGTAGCGATGAGTTCATGTTTTACCAGTGTATCGCGATTTTGTATCGCCCAGTCCTGAAGGTCTGCCTTCTTATTGTCGTGGGCTACCAGTGCTATTCTTTTGCGCAAGCCCAGTTTTTTGATCTTTGCCATGCACAATAATAACAATAAAATACCACGCTCATCACAAGAAATATCAGTCCGTTTACAACAAAATACTATCTCTATCAAAGGCGGCTATGCGGATAGTTACGGATATAAAAAAGCCCTCCTGGGGAACCAGGACGGCTATATATACTTACTAACCCCAAAATACAAATTTTAAACACTACGCCTCTACGGCAGCAGCAGCTGCGGGTGCTTGTGCGGCGGCAATTTTTGCCCTGATCTTGCCTTCAATTTCTGCGGCCAGTTCAGGATTGTCGATGATAAGTTGTTTTACGGCATCGCGACCCTGGCCAAGTTTATTGCCTTCGTAGCTAAACCAGCTGCCGCTTTTTTGTACCACGCCTAATTCAACACCCATATCGATGATTTCGCCCACCTTGCTTACGCCTTCGCCGAAGATGATATCGAACTCGGCGCTACGGAAAGGAGGTGCTACTTTATTCTTCACCACTTTTACTTTAACGCGGTTACCTATTGCTTCGTCGCCGTCTTTGATTTGTGTGCTGCGACGGATATCGAGACGAACGGAAGCATAGAATTTAAGGGCATTACCACCGGTAGTAGTTTCGGGGTTACCGAACATTACACCAATTTTTTCCCTCAGTTGGTTGATGAATATACAAATGGTGTTGGTTTTGCTGATAGTAGCTGTAAGCTTACGCAGGGCCTGGCTCATTAAGCGAGCCTGCAAGCCCATTTTGCTATCGCCCATTTCGCCTTCGAGTTCCCCTTTGGGAACCAGCGCCGCCACGGAGTCGATAACCACTACATCCAGGGCGCCCGATAAGATAAGGCGATCGGCAATTTCCAATGCCTGTTCGCCATAATCGGGCTGAGAGATAAGCAGGCTATCTACATCTACACCAAGTTTTTTTGCATAGGCACTGTCAAATGCGTGTTCGGCATCTATGATGGCGCATATACCGCCTTTTTTCTGTGCTTCGGCTATTACGTGTGTAGCTACGGTTGTTTTACCTGAAGATTCAGGACCGTAGATCTCGATGATCCTTCCTTTAGGCAAACCACCCACTCCTAATGCCGTATCCAACCCGATAGAACCGGTAGAAACAACTTCCAGCTCTTTTTCGCCACGTTCGTTCATCATCATCACGCTACCCTTGCCAAAATCTTTGTCGATTTTGTCAATGGTGAGCTTCAGCGCCTTAAGTTTATCTGCATTTGACATAGTATTCGTTTTGTGTTTGCTTCAAAAATAATCAGATCGTAAAGCTAAAACATTTTTAATTATCACCACTAACTATTTTAGTATTTTTTGGTAATTATTTTGGCTTTTGGCGGGACGGCCATCCTAAATATAATGGCATTTTTCTGCCTTCCATTTTATAGAACGTTAATTGTCAGCAAATTATGTACTTAAAGCTATACCCTTTCCTCTTTAGCAAAAGTAGTAAGGGTGCTAATGTCATGCTAAAAGCAGAGAAGGTCACTTATAAATAAAAATAGCTGCTGAGAATTGCTTAAACGGGGAATCCTTTTCATCAGGCATCCGAATAAAACGAGGCCGTATCGCACTTATGATACGGCCTCTTTGGTATAGTGGTGAAGCGTTTCCGGCGTTAGAGACGTTCGTATAATGCTCTCAGTTTTTCGCGGGTCATTATTTTTTCCCAGTCGCTGCCCAATGCATTTTCCCACAGGGGTTTCATACCGAGGGATACGGTGATCATAGATTCGAACTGCTCTTCCGTAAGACCTTTAGTGATGCCCTGGGGTATTTCGATCTTGTGTTTTTCGACCATTCTCTTGAATTTTTCTACGCCTTCGGGGTAGTATTCTTCGAGTTTATCGAATACGATACAGTTGCCGATGCCGTGTTTGGTACCCAGCACGTAGGCCAATCCATAGCTTACAGCATGTGCCACACCTACCTGGCTATAGGCAATGCTCATGCCACCGGCGTAGGAGGCCATCATCAGTTTTTCATCGGATTCTTCGTCCCATCCGTCTTTTTCGAGGAAAACCTCTTCGCATAATACCTGTGCTTTTTCGCCGTAAGACTGGCTGAAGGCATTGAGGTAGGTACCGTTAAGAGATTCTACGCAGTGGATAAAGCAATCCATCGCTGTATAGAAGCGTTGGTTTGCAGGAACTGTTTTACAAAGCTGCGGGTCTAATACAATCTGGTCGAAGGTGGTGAAGTCGGAGTTCATGCCCAGTTTACGGGTGGGGCCTGTAAGCACGCAGGTGCGGCTTACTTCGGCGCCGGTACCGGCTATGGTAGGGATACCGGCTTTATAAACACCGGGAACCTTTACGAGATCCCATCCCTGGTAGTCGACGGAGGAGCCGGGGTTGGTCATCATAAGCGCTACTGCTTTTGCGGTATCCATTACGGAGCCGCCGCCGATGCCGATGATACCGCTTACTTCGCCAAACTCGGCTTTCAGTTCATCGCGCAGTTTATCTACACCGGAAGTTTTGGGTTCATGAGTAACATCGATGATAACCACCTTGTCTTTGCCGCGTAAAGGAATCCGGGATAAAAATTCCTGTTTGTCCCTGAAGAATTCATCTACAAAGAATATAATAGGTGCTTCGCCTTTTCTCTGTGGTGCCAGTATTTCATCGAGCTGATTGAAGCAGCCTTTGCCGTACACCACGTAATTAACCATTCTGAAGTTGCGAAACTGTGCCATAACGATTATTTTAAGATTGCGAAGGTAGAGAATAGATAACAGATGGCGGATGACAGATGACAGAAAGTGGTGAGGGGTGGCAGATGATTGACAGATGGTGAATGGTAGGAAGTGATGAGGTGAGGCAGATGGTGGATGGTAGAAAGTGGTGAGGGGTGGCAGATGAACGACAGATGGAAGATGGCGGGTGACAAGGTAGGGCGTTATATTAGTTTAGGGTTGTTGCCGTTCTTTTGCGAGGGCTTCTTTTATCAATCCTGCTTCATAACCTTTTTGCAGGAGGTAGGCCATGGTTTTTGCCTGGCGGTTGATGTATTGTTCGTGTTTCAGGGATGTCCATTTATCATGAACCAGTTTCTGCAATGTTTCCAGGTAGTCTTCTTCCGGTATTGCTGCGAGGGCTTTCTTCAGATTATAGGGGCTTACCTGTCGTAGTTTGAGTTCATGCGTTATTTTCACTTTGCCCCATTTTTTCATGCGGAACCTTCCGCCGGCAAACTGTTCGGCAAAGCGGCTTTCATTAAGATAGTCGTCTTCGATGAGTGTGGCCATGAGTTCTTCGACCTCTGTTTTGCGGAGGCCGAAGCCATAGAGCTTTTCCTTTACTTCGTGGTGGCTTCGTTCCTGATAGGCGCAGTAATGCCTGATCTTTGGCAAGGCCTTTTCCTTGGATATACTGAATTTACCTGCTGGCATAGTTACTTGTGATACAGTGGCAATTGCCTGTAAGAAAGCAAACCTAAAGCCATTCGGGCGAAAAATTTCCCCCATTTGCGGCTTACTTACCAAAAAAATGCGACTTTCAGGCTTTCAAAGACCGTTTCCGCAACACACTTATTACTGAATGTTAACATTTTGCTGTAGGTTTGTTGCCAATACAAAAATTGTAGTGACAGTATGAAATTCATAGTATCGTCTTCTTCTTTGCTGAAACATTTACAACAAATCAGCGGTGTTATCAATTCCAATACGGTACTCCCCATCCTGGAAGATTTCTTATTTGAAATCGAGGATAAAAAACTGACCATTGTTGCCACCGACCTGGAGACTGTGATGCGTGTACAGATGGAGGTTGAAAGCAAAGCCAATGGTAAGGTTTGTATTCCTGCCAAGATCCTGATCGACTCTCTTAAAAACATAGCAGACCAGCCGCTGACCTTTAGCATCGACAAAAACTTCGCGGTTGAGATCACCAGCGACAACGGTAAGTACAAGGTGATGGGTGAAAACCCTGACAACTTCCCTAAGGAACCTGCTGCTGACGATACCAACAGCTTTACCATTCCTGCGGGCGCTCTTGTTACAGCCATCAACAAAACTTTGTTTGCTGTAAGTAATGATGATCTTCGTCCGGCTATGACGGGTGTATTCTTTGAGCTGCAGAAAGATTCTGTTCAGTTTGTAGCTACCGATGCTCACCGTTTGGTTCGTTATAAGAAAACCAATGTGAGCAGTCCGAAAGCAGACAGCTTCATTGCGCCGAAGAAACCTTTGAACCTGTTGAAAAACGCGTTACCTGATAACGACGACGAATTAACCATCAGCTATAACAGCAACCACTTATTTATCACACATGGTTCTACACAGCTGATCTGTCGCCTGATAGATGCGCGTTTCCCTGATTATAAAGTAGTAATCCCTACCGACAACCCTTACAAGTTGCTGGTGAGCAAATCTGATTTCCAGAGTGCGCTGCGCCGTGTAAGCGTGTTCAGTAACAAAAGCACCAACCAGGTGGCGTTGAACATCAGCGGAAGTGAGTTACAACTGACTGCGCAGGATGTTGATTTCAGCTTTGAAGGTACTGAGCGTATGAACTGTCAGTATGATGGTGAAGACCTGCAGATCGCTTTCAATGCGAAATTCCTGATCGAGATGCTGAATGCTGCCGACAGTGATGAAGTGAAGATCGAGTTATCTACTTCTACCAAAGCGGGTATCATTAAACCCATTGAGCAGGCTGAAGGAGAGGAGCTGCTGATGCTGGTGATGCCGCTGATGCTGAATAACTAAGATTTACAGACCCAACTATAAGAAGAGGTTGTGCCGCTTGGTGCAACCTTTTTTATTTAATTGTATTCTCTTCCATTGTGGCCTGAGCATGGCATTCCGGGAGATAAAAAGTACAATAACGTTATTGGTAACGGGCGCTGAAGCGTTTATTGCGCTGCGGGGAAATTTATATGCGCTTCTACAGCGGCGACTGCTTTATTAAACCGCTGGTCATAGTCGCCGCTGATGCGTACCCAGGGTACGTGTTGCTGCACGAGCAGGTCTTTGTACATATGGAACAATTCCTGGCGCGGGCGTTCATCGGGGTATTCGCGCAGTTCGTCTGCTATCCAGGGAAGGTCGATATCGCACAGGAGGTAGAGATCGTATTTGCGTTTTGCGATGGTATCGAGGATATAGGGGTGGCAGTTGTCAAATACAAATTCGCACCAGACCTTCATGACATACTGGTCTGTATCGAAAAAGAGAAGGGGCGCATCAGACTTACTGATGAACTGTTCTTCGAGTGCTGTCTGGCCGCGGGCAATAGTAAGCAGGTCGTTATAAGTATAGTCTTTTCCTTCCTGCAGGAGATAATCCCGTGCAAACTCGGGACACCATTCCGTATTGAAATGGGATGCCAGTTGTGCGCACAGTGTGCTTTTACCTGTTGACTCGGGGCCTATGATAACAACTTTTTTCATTCAGCTGCCAAAGATAGGCAGGAGATGGGCAGGATTTAAAATGAAAAACTGAGCGTTTGTTTTACGTGGGGTCTTTCATTGTTTATAACATCCTTGTTATAGTTTAATTCATGAATTCTTTCCTTTTCCAAAAGCCTGAACCACATAATAGCAGGTAAGCCGCTATTGGAATGTATATCCAACCGATAAATTAATTTATCGGTTGGCTTCCTGTGTTTATTCAGGATCTGGCTTAATTCGGTAGGATCTATCCCTATTTCCTCTGCAAATTGTTTGTTTTTCTTTTTTATACGTGCAACATACTCTTTGAGAAAATAGCCAAAATCATAGCTCTTATCAAATACTTTGTTGGCGAGATAATCTTCCATCTGGAATTTTAACTGGAGCAGCCCCGAAAAAATTCGTCCTTCCTCGGTTTCATTTTCGGAAAGCTGTTTGCGGTATTTCTTGTATTCGGCAAGCATTATTTCACGTTCTTCGGGATCTTTGGTTCCCGGAAAAACAAATGATGCTGCAATTTCCTGTGGAGTGTATTGTTCTTCGATGTTTTTATGTGACTTCATAGAATATATTTTAATGCGTTGTTGTATGCTATATCATATAACGTGCGATGATCCGGAATGAGCCAATTTTATTCAACACCATAAACCCGGTAAGGCTTCTGAATGTTTTTATTGGCAAATAGGTAAAACCATAAGCCGAGGTATAGTGGTTAACCAGGCATGTTTTAGGCGTTAGAAAAACGACTCCTTCATGCCTGCGCTTAAATGATTCTTTACAGGCAAAGGCGATAAGGCAGCCTGCTATACCATCGATTTTTTTACCCAAGCCAATATTTTCTTTACCCACTTCTATCAATTCAATTTCGATGGCATTAATAGCTTTACCCGGGTGATCTATTATGCAAATAAGCCCCAGAATGGTTTTTCTTCCTTTTAACCTCAGCTTATACACTTCATGTTCTTTGTATAAATTCCAGGAAAAATTATTAAACCGCCTGCTATTTTCTATGGTAATGAAGTCAATTTCCGTTAACCGTTCTACGACAGCCTGTAACCTTTTGTTGTTGATGACATCCTGAACGAACATTTATCATAGATTAAAGGTAAGGAAAATAGTTTACATAATCATAAATATCATTTACATAAATGTAATGATCCCCGAGAAGGCTCAATGTTCCCTTCGGACATTTTCTGGCCGCGTTTCGTGTTATAGCCAGTGGTCTGTTGTTTTTCATTTCTATCATGATCTAAAATTTAAATAGTTGTTCTGCACACGCACTAAAATGCGCATGCGAATTCTACAGGTAGTTTGTACCTGGTTTTTATTCAAATATTAGTTGTCAGGAAAGAATACAAGTGCCTTTTATTCCGGGTGCTGCCGGGGCATTGTAGTTGCAATAATCAAAGGCTTCCTTTATCAGGCGGTGAATGCATGAGAGTTAAACTCCTGATAAGGAATGTAAGTTAAGTATAATTTAGAAAACCGCTATCCTAATAGCGGTTAATCCAAAAAACAGGAAAAGGCAAATTCGCGGGAGCATAAAAAAGCTGGTGACACGGATTGCGACACCAGCTTTTATTATTTGGTAACTAAGCTCAGTAATTATTCGGCTTCGGCGACCACTTCTTTCACTTCGGGGATCATACGCTTCATCATGCCTTCGATGCCTGCTTTGAGGGTGATCATGGAAGAAGGGCATCCGCTGCAGCTACCTTGTAACATGAGGTTTACCACGCCATCGGTATAGCTTTTGAACTGGATGGCGCCGCCGTCCATTTCTACTGCGGGTTTTACGTAGTTGTCGAGTAATTCTTTGATGCGTTTTACCACATCGTCGTCATCAGCGGCCACTACGTTGCTTGCTTCCTGTTTAATTTGTGCTACCTCCTCTTCATTGATCACTACACCACCATTCTCCAGGTAGTCTTTTAAGAACTGCTTGATATTGGGAATGACATCGTGCCAATCTTCGGTATCGCTGGTTTTAGTGAGCGTAATGAAGTTGCTGGCGATGAAAACGCTTTTAATGAAGGGAAAGCTAAACAGCTCCTTCGCCAGGGGGGAAGGACCAGCCATTGTCTCGTCCGCGAAATCGATGCTCTTACCGGGATACAGCAGTTTGTTGACAACAAACTTCATCGTCTCCGGGTTGGGAGTCATTTCTGTATAAATACTGATTACGGGATTTCCTGTTTTAATCATAACGCGTCTATTTACCTTAATGAACAAAGTTAGTAAAAGCGCAGCAAATAAGCTGCCGTTTTCCTAACCTAATACAGTAACCAGGCCTTTGATAACCGCTCCCAGCTTAACTGCTTCAAATACACGGCTTTCGCTGGCGCCATGTTGTAATACAGACTGTTCGTGCGAGGTTACGCACATTTCGCAGCCGTTTATTGAAGAAACTACGAGGCTCAGGAGTTCGAAGAATTCTTTTCCGAGGACAGGATTCATCATAATGCTCATTTTGATACCTGCCTGCTGGTTGCTGTAGAAGTCTTTTTTCATGAAGTGGCGGAACCTGTAGAAGATATTGTTCGTATTCATGAGGGAGGTGCAGGCCACTACTTCGGCGATTTCGGCTTCTGTAGCGCCGGCTGCAAGCGCCAGTTGGGTGAATGCCTCCTGTAAAAGGGTAAAGCGTTCGTTCACGGCTACGGCGAGGGCCAGTAACAATGATTCTTTACGGTTGAGGTATTGTGCGTTGTTAAGCACGTTACCCACATTTATTTTAAGATCCTTGATGTAGCGGGCTTCTACCTGCAGTAATGCCTGTGCATTGGCGGAAGGTACATAGTCGGGGATATTGAGGTCGTTCAAGAGGTTGGTAAAAGTCTCGTTCTGTATCGTTGTTGTGCTCATGGTATATTCGTTTTTCTGTTTATGCATACGGCAGGAAAATTCCTGCCGTATTGTTCCATTCCATTATTCTCCTAATTCCTAATCAAAGTGGTTAGTTCATGCTCAGCGCTTCTGTAAGCGTTTGTTCGCCTTTGCTCCAGTTGCAGGGACAGAGTTCATCGGTCTGTAAAGCGTCGAGCACACGAAGCACTTCCTGCACGCTACGGCCCACGTTGAGGTCGTAAACGCTTACCCAACGTACAATACCCTGAGGATCAATGATGAAAGTAGCGCGGTAAGCGATCTTTTCTTCAGCATCCAGGATGCCTAACTCTTCGGCGAGGCTTTTGGAAGTATCTGCCAGCATGGGGAATTTAAGGTCGCGCAGGTCGGCGTGATCCCTTCTCCAGGCTGCGTGTACGAATTCAGAATCGGTAGATGCACCGATCAATACTGCGTCGCGGTCGCTAAACTCGCTGGCTTTTTTGTTGAATTCAGCGATTTCGGTAGGACAAACGAAGGTGAAATCTTTAGGCCACCAGAACATTACTGTCCATTTGCCATCTGCGCTTGCCACTTCATGTGTGATGTCTGTAAACTCTTTACCTTTTTCAATAGATACGACTGCTTTCTTTTTGAAGGCAGGAAACGGGCTTCCGATAGATAATACTCTGTTGTTCATACTGTTATGTTTTACAATACGTTTACGAATTAATAACGGGCTTTCTTATGGCAAATGTTTACGCTGTAGCAGCGTCACGGGAAGAGGACCTTCCCTGATTCAGATAAATGTCCGGTGTTCGGGCTCATGATTTTTTATCCATGCTCCAGATCCCCTGTTCCTATCATCCTCTTCATTCAACCATTCTGTTGTTCTGATAACAGTGCAAAATTGCCTCTTTGAAGGACTGGTCACAAGTGCATTTGTCTATGTAGTCATAGACAAAATCTATTGGTTTGTAAAAGAGATAGGGGGCAGATGACAAACTGGTAGATGGTAAAACAGCAGGGATGGATGCAACGGGCATTTACGCTTTTGCTAAAAAAAGTTACTGTTTGCCGGTATATGTTTCAAAGCTTCCTTAAAGCTTCTTAAGAGCTTCTCTAAAGCTTCTTAGAAAAACGCCCTTTTTTTAGCAAATGTGATAATAACCTTAGCAAAACAAAACTCCCGGTTGTCTTTACACAGCCGGGAGTTATTCCATTCTTTCTTTTGCCCACTTGTTGTTACTGCACTATTCTGAGTTTGGCGTAGTTGAGCATGATCTTTTTTTCGCCGTTGGTTTTGAAAACTACGGTGGCGATGGGGTTGTGTGCGGAGCCTTCCATTTTGGTGACTTCGCCGAAGCCGAACTTCTGATGTTCTACTACCTGTCCAACCTGCAGGTTGCTGGTATCACTGGGTTCGAAGTTGGCGGAGGGTTTATGTTCCACCACTTTTGAAGCGGGAGGTTGAGCAGGCATATAGGAAGGACGTGCCGGTGCGGCGTCTTTCTTTTTGGAAGGAGGGGGGCCATACATTTTTTCGGCCTGGGCCGTTGTACTTCCGAAACTTCTTTGCATACGTTCTACGCCGGCGCCCATGCCGCCCTGGTTGCGGGCGCCGCCGCCTGCATAGCTGCGGTCTACGAATTCTTCGGGCATTTCTTCGAGGAAGCGGCTGGGTTCGTTTTGAACCAGGTTACCAAAGCGGTAGCGGGCATTGGCAAATGTCAACCACAACCTGTGCTTGGCGCGGGTTACAGCCACGTAGAACAAACGGCGTTCTTCTTCGAGCTCTTCGCGGGTATTTATGCTCATGCCGCTGGGGAAGATAGTTTCTTCAACGCCACCCACAAATACTACCGGGAATTCAAGCCCTTTTGCGGCGTGGATGGTCATAAGCTTCACCACATCGCTGTCTTCCTTGTCGTTATCGGCATCGGTTAACAGGGTGATCTGCTGCAAGTAAACACCTAACGTTTTCTCGCCTACTTCGCCTTCTGCGTTGCTTGGGCTTTCGGTCCATTCCTTTATGGAGTTCAGTAATTCCTGTACGTTCTCGTAACGGGCGAGGCCTTCTACTGTTTTATCGTTGAACAGTTCTTTTACCAGCGTGGTATTTTTACCGATCAACACCGCAACATCATACGCATTATGTGTTTGCAGCATGGTCTGGAAAGACTTTATCATGTACACAAAGCCTTTGATGCTTTCGAGGGTGCCGGCTTTGAAACCAGCTTCCTGTGCACGTTCCAGAACTTCCCACAGGGTAACGTTATTTTCGTTGGCGGTTACGATGGCCCTGTCTATCGTTGTTTTGCCGATACCGCGGACGGGGTAGTTGATAATACGTTTCAGGGCTTCTTCGTCGCGGGTGTTGGCTACTACGCGCAGGTAGGCGATGAAGTCTTTTACCTCTTTCCGCTGGTAGAAGCTTAGTCCGCCGTAGATCTTATAGGCGATGCCCATGCGGCGCAGGCTTTCTTCAAAAGAACGGCTCTGGGCGTTGGTGCGGTATAAGATGGCGAAGTCGCGGTTATAATAATGATTGCGGAGTTTTTGTTCCTGGATGATATCGGCAACGAAACGTCCTTCGTCGTTGTCGGTCATTGTGCGGACGAGCTTTATTTTTTCGCCGCTTTCGTTTTCCGTCCACAGTTCTTTGGGGATCTGGCCGATGTTCTTTTTGATGACTTCGTTGGCGACCTTGAGGATGCTTTGGGTACAACGATAGTTTTGTTCCAGTTTTACCACGCGGACATCGTCGTAATCTTTCTGGAACTGGAGGATGTTTTCGATGGTAGCGCCGCGGAAGCTATAGATACTTTGTGCGTCGTCGCCCACCACGCAAATGTTTTCGTGGGCGGCGGCGAGGAGTTTTGTGATCTCGTATTGCACGGCGTTGGTATCCTGATACTCATCGATCATGATGTATTTGAACTTATGCTGGAATTTGTGAAGTACTTCGGGGAAGTTCTTCAGGAGTTCGTGCATTTTTACGAGCAGGTCGTCGAAGTCCATGGCGCCGTTTTTAAAACAGCGTGCGACGTATCCCTGGTAGATCTGTGCGATAGCCGGGCGGTTCGAGCGCATGTCTTCCTGCTGAATATGGTGATCCATGGCATATTCTGCCGGGCTCATCAATGCGTTCTTTGCCTGGGAGATGCGGCTATGAACTACGTTGGGTTTGTATAATTTATCGTCGAGGTTGAGTTCATTGATCACAGTTTTGAGCACGCTGCGGCTGTCGTCGCTGTCATAAATGGTAAAGCTGCTGGGGTATCCGATGCGGTGTACTTCGGCGCGGAGGATACGTGCGAATACGCTGTGGAAGGTTCCGATATATAAATTGCGGGCTTCGTTGTTACCCAGCATTTTTTCGATACGTTCCTTCATTTCGGCGGCAGCCTTGTTGGTGAAAGTCAGTGCCAGAATGTTAAAGGCATCTACACCTTTTGATAAGAGGTAAGCAATACGGGTTGTCAGCACCTTGGTTTTACCACTGCCGGCGCCGGCAACTATCATCAGCGGACCGTTGATATGCATTACTGCTTCCCGCTGTTGTTCATTCAATCCATCCAGTAAATGTTGCATCCGGCAAAGGTACTACCGGCCATTGGTTTTTTGTTTGCTTTTTATCCATATTCCATCTACTTTAGTAGTCATGAGAACTGCCCTTTTGTCGCTCTTTTTTTTACTGTTTTGTTCGGTAGTTCTGCGGGCGCAAATTTCTTCTCCATCGTGGCTGGAAAAGTATATCCGGGTGCATGCCTCGGATTCGCTGCTTCATTTATTGAACAACCCCGACAGTTTCCGCTATCAAATTATTTATACACAGATCAACAGGGATAAACATAACCGTCCTGTTTTTACACATTACTATTTTAATGTGAGTGATTCCGTGTATTTCAACCCGGCTTCGATGGTTAAGTTGCCAACTGCATTAATGGCACTGGAGAAGTTAAACCGTTTGGCGATTCCGGGGCTGAACAAGTTTACGCCTATGTTAACGGATAGTGCAGCTTTGGGGCAGCATCGTTATTATGCTGATGCCAGTGCGGAGAATGGTTTGCCTTCCGTTGCGCAATATATTAAGAAGATCTTCCTGGTGAGTGATAATGATGCGTATAACCGTTTGAATGAATTTGTGGGGCAACAGGAGCTGAATGAAGGGTTATGGAAAAAGGGATATAGTGGCACACGTATTACCCGGCGTTTTGAGCGGTTGAGCCCGGAGCAGAACCGGCGTTCGAATCCAATCCGGTTTGTGCGGGGCGATACTGTTGCCGGTGCTGCTGTTCGTGGCGGGGGTTTTATGTCTGGTGAAGATTCTGTTATTTATTACCAGCCGGCGGCTTATAGTTCTGTGCATTTTGATTTCGGCAGGAAATACCTGGTGGGCAATGCTCATTACAACAGTAATGATTCGCTGGTGCATTTGCCGATGGATTTTACGACGCATAATGTTTTTACGTTGCGGGATATGCAGCGGATGTTGCAGGCTATCCTGTTCCCGGCATCTGTTCCGGCCGGGCAGCGGTTTTTATTATCGGAAGATGATTACCGGTTTTTGTACCGGTATATGTCGGAATATCCTTCGGAGGCAAGGTTTCCCAGGTATGATACTTCGGAGTATTTTGACAGTTATACCAAGTTCTTTTTCTTTAAATCGCACAGGCAGAAGATCCCCGATCATATACGGGTGTTCAACAAGACGGGATGGTCGTACGGGTTCCTGACGGATGCGGCTTATGTTGTTGATTTCAAGAACAAGGTTGAATTTATGCTTTCGGGGACAATTTATGTGAACAGGGACGGGATCATTAACGACGACAAATATGACTATGAGAACCTGGGTTATCCTTTTTTTGAAGAAATAGGGAAGCTGATCTATAACTTTGAATTAAAACGGCAGCGGAAAAAGCTGCCGGATCTGAACCGCTTCCGTATCAATTACCGGGAGGCAGACTAATATTCCATGAACAAAACAATACATGCGCCAAAATGGTTAGTCATTTTGGCCTTTGCGACCGTTTATATCGTATGGGGATCTACTTATTTCTTTATCCGTGTGGCGGTTGAACATATTCCGGCTATGTTAATGGCTGCCATTCGTTTCCTGATTGCAGGAACGCTGTTAGCCGGATGGTGTATCTATAAAAAAGAAAACCTGTTTCACTGGCCTTCCATCAAACCTGCTCTCGTAAGCGGTATGTTGTTATTGTTTATAGGCAACGGCGCGGTGGTATGGGTAGAGCAATACCTGCCCAGTTCGCTGGTGGCGGTGCTGGTATCTACTTCTCCCATCTGGTTTGTATTACTTGATAAACCTTCGTGGGCAACGAACTTCCGAAGTAAGTCGACTATAATAGGATTGGTTATAGGGTTCATTGGTGTGGTATTGTTGTTTAGTGAGCAGGCTTCTGAAGTAGCGGCGTCTCATGACAACGTGCAGCTGATCTCTCTTTTTCTATTGATACTGGCTTCTATGTGCTGGTCGGGCGGATCGCTTTATTCCAAATATTATGCGAAGGGAGTATCGGCAACTGTAAATACCTGCTGGCAGATGCTGGTGGCGGGTATTGCTTTTGTTCCGGCTACGCTGGTCAGCGGCGAATTAAATGGTTTCAACTGGGCACAGGTTCCCGGCAGTGCGTGGTTTGCTACCGGCTACCTGATTGTAATGGGTTCGCTTGCGGCTTATTCGGCGTATGTGTGGTTGCTGCAGGTAAGGCCTGCTACGCAGGTGAGCACTTATGCGTATGTTAATCCTGTTGTGGCGGTATTACTTGGGGTAGTATTCGCCAATGAATCGATGAGTTTAATGCAGCTGGGCGGATTGGCGGTGATATTGATGAGTGTATTATTGATAAACCTGGCCAAGTATCGGAAGAAGGCCGGCAGTTAAGTGCGCGGATCATTTCTACACTTTTTTATCCTTCTCTATTTCTACGTAGCGTACCCAGGTGGATAGTATTGTTTCGTTATTGTACAGGGTAAGTTTGCCGCCTTCAATTTTGAAGCGGTTGGTACGTACCAGGTTATCCATGAAGGGTTTTTCGTTGTAACCCATACAGGCCATCCGGGTGGTGATGATACGTTCGTCGAAAACGAGCGTATCGGCGCGGAGGGAGTAGTGGCCGGACATGCGGTTGCAGCCGTTATTACCTGTGAAGCTGCCGTCGCCGGTGTTGAAGGTTATTTCGGGTAATTTGCCTGAGGCGGTATCGGAAGCCAGCTGGGGTTCGAGGATCCATCTGCCGGCGAGGGTGGTAGTATCGACAGGCTTGAGAGCGGTAGTTTCTTTGCGGATACTGCTTGTACTATCTGAGGAACCTGCTGGGGTAGCATTGTTGCAGGCGGTTTGCAAAAACAAGCCGGCGGCGAGGAACATGACCACTGAAGCGGGGAAAATGTACTTTTTCATAAACGCAATTTTAAAAAATAAAGCGGCGGGTTTTAAAACCCTGCCGCTTTATTTATATCAACTTTTGTTCCAGCAGGTGGGCAAATAATTCTACCTCTTTATTGCCTGCTTTCAACTATAGAATGCGACTGTTACTTTCCGGGCTGCCCCTAACCGCTTTGGTCAGTGGCAGCTTGCCGTATGTTTTCCCTTGCCGGCTATTTTGCTGGTGGGGGAACTGGCTGCATACCGCCTTGTTCAGGTTTTTCCAGCAGTTTGAAGAACTGGTCTAACTGAGGCAGGATCACGATCCTTGTACGCCTGTTGGCGGCTTTACCTTCTGTAGTGGCGTTATCGGCAACGGGTACATATTCACCACGGCCGGCGGCGGTCATACGGGAAGCGGGGATGCGGTATTGTTCCTGCAGTACCCTTACTACCGAAGTGGCGCGTTTCACGCTAAGATCCCAGTTGTCGAGTAATACGCCGCGGGCAAATTTCACGTTGTCGGTATGACCTTCCACCATGAATTCGATGTTGGGCTGGTTGTTAAGTACGGTGGCGACTTTGCCCAGTACTTCTTTTGCGCGATCGGTGATGTCGTAGCTTCCGCTTTTGAACAGCAGTTTATCGGAGATATCGATGTAAACCACACCTTTATCAACTTTGATGTTGATGTCTTTATCATCGAGGTTACCGATGGCGCCCTTGAGGTTCATTACGAGGGCCATATTCAGCGAGTCTTTTTTAGCGATAGCGCTCTGGAGGTCTTTGATATAGGCGTCTTTCATTCCTATATTTTCAAGAGACTTCTTGATGCTTTCGGCCTGAGAGCCTGAGATCACGGAGAGGTCTTTGAGTTGAGAGAGCACCTGGTTATTATTTTGTTTCAGGAAATCGATGGCTTCCAGGGAGTTGTTCAGGCGGTTTTCGTAGAAAGCCTTTCTTCTTGCGAATGCGTCAGCCGAATCTTTTGATTTTTGTTCACAATCGCGGAGTTTTCCCTGTAGTTCGAGGTAGGCTCCATTTAATTGGGAATAGCGGGATTCTGCTTCGCGAAGTTTTTTAGGGCTAACGCAGGCGAACAACAGGGTGGAAGATAATCCCGCCAACAAAATGAGATTTGTTTTCATAACATAATAGTTTTTATATAATAAAAAATATCCTTCCGGGCCGGCCGGCGATATTGATCATTTTATCCTACCTTAACGAAAACTGAGCCAATTTTATAACGTAATGAATCCCAGTAAGTACCTGCAACTTATATTCCCTGTGTTTGGTACCAAGAGGACCAAGGAAATCTTTGGTTTTAATCCAACGGTTTTGCCTGCCCGGGAAGAGGCGAAAGAAGTAAAAGTGGAAGTATTCAATTACAGCAACGGTTTCATGGAAGAGCACCATTTCCATAATGTTGAAGATTGTTTTCCGTTCCGCGATAAAGAGAGCGTTAGCTGGATAAATATTGAAGGTTTACGCAAGGCAGACATAGAGCAAATATGCCAGCATTTTAACATTCATTTCTTAATTGGGGAGGACATACTCAGTGTTGGCCAGCGGCCCAAGATGGATGAAATGGATGACAGTCTTTACTGCCTGTTGAACATGTTGTTCTATAACCAGGAAAAAGCGTCGGTAGAAACGGAGCAGATCAGCATATTCATGGGGAAGAACTTTGTGCTGAGCTTCCAGGAGGATGCGCACCGGGATGTGTTTGATGTATTGCGTAACCGGCTGCGTTCGCCGGGGTCGAAAATCAGGCAAAGCGGGGCCGACTACTTGTGCTATGCGCTTATAGATATGATCATAGACCATTATTTCGTGGTGATGGAAAACCTGAGCGACCGGCTTGAGTTTGTTGAGGAAGAGATCATCCGCAACAGCAGTCCGCGTACACTGGCGCGGATAAACGGCATGAGAAAGGAACTGATCGTTTTAAAGCGAAATGTGCTGCCGGTGCGGGAACTTGTGAACGGGTTTATCCGTACAGACTGTCCGCTGATGCAGGAAAAGACGCTCAAATATTTCAAGGACGTATATGATCACATTGTGCAGGCGGCGGACCTGGTAGAGAACTATCGTGATATGATGATGAGCATGCAGGACCTGTATCTCAACAAGGCCAATATGAAACTGAACGAGGTCATGAAAGTGATGGCCATTGTTACGTGTTTACTGGCTCCGGCGACGGTTATCGGCGGCATATTCGGGATGAACTTCGACAGAATACCTTACCTGCACAATAAAGACGGGTTTTATATTGCGGTGTCGCTGATGCTGGTTATACCCATATGGATGGTATGGGTGTTCAGGAAGCGGGGCTGGTTTTAGTTCAGTTTCACGGGCAATGCCTTTCCGCCTGCGCTTGTGAACACAATTATTTCCTTTTGAAAATAGGCACGGTGCTGCAGGGTTCTCCGTACATGAGGCTTTTTACGAAGGGCCGCAGTTTATTCGTGATCTCGAGATAAGCGGTTTCGGGGATCTGGATGTCGCCACAGCCTTTTACCACTACTCTTTTATCCTGGAAATCTTCTGCATCGAGGGCAGCGATATTTTTAATAAATATGTTGTTGATCAATGTTTTTTCATCGCCTACGACCAGGTCTTTTGCTACAGGTTGCAGGTAGCTGGCTACCAGCATGTATGCCCACATGGGGATAATTGCATCTGCTGTGCAGGTTACTGCTACGTATTTATCGCGGTAGGTTTCCCAGTCGAGTGTGAGCAATGTGGCGCGGAAGTCTTTTTCTTTCAGGATCAGTCCCATGAATAAATATTCCTTCAGATCGAACACTGCAAGATCTGCTTTTGGGTAAAACGTCTCGAGGTCGAGCGTGATGATACCGCTTTCCGCTACTTTATTCACAATTGTTTCCATAATAGTGCAAAATTACGAAGTGTGGGGATGCGATGTTGGGGATGCGGGAATTTGGGAGAATTTTCACCTGAAGGTTGGGCTGGTGGCGGGTTGTGGCATTGTGAGCGGGTTGAAGACGGCTTTAAGGCGGCTTTAGAGCGGGTTTGGTTGTGCGCTTTGCCCGCGACCGCGCTTGTGTTCACATAAAACTAGGCGTTACTATAGCGGGTGTTTCGTGTTTTATGGGGAGTTGGGTATAAAAAAGCGCCCCGGCAGAGCCGGGGCGCGATAATATTTTCCGATTCATCAACCGACGGCTGCAGCCGTCTTTTCAATGAATACTAGAAGAAGTCGGAACGGTAGTCTTTTACTTTAGCGGCTTTACGTAAAGCGCCCATTGCCTGGTAACCGATCTGTGAACGCATACCGGTTTCGATGGCTTTGCGTTGTTCGTCGATAGAACCGCCGAAAGAAGGCCTTGCGCCGATGAATTCGCTTTTCACAACGAATACACCTGTAGAACCGGCGATAGGATCGGAAACTTTAGCCTGGAGGGCTTTGTTGAATCCGGCGCCTACAATTTTAGGTTCGCTTCCTACACCAGGGATAAAAGGTGACTGGAAGGAAAGGCTGTCGGCACGTAAAATAGTTGTACCAACGCTTTGTGCGTAAGATTCGAGGCTGTTGCCTTTGAATTTGGTGCTGATAAGCTGTTGTGCTTTCTTTTCATTTTTCAGCAGACCTTCCACCATAGGCCTTGCAGCGCTGGGTGACATGGTACCGGCAGGATTAACACCGGTGATAACGGCGATAACATAGTGGTCGCCGATTTCCACAGGATCGGAGACATCACCTGCTTTGTTGTCGAAGATCCATTTAATGAAGGTGCGGTTTTCGCCAAGGCCCATGATGGAGAAATCGTTCTTTCTTACATCAGGAGCGGTCATTGGGTATTTACTTTGTTTGCTGGCTGTTTCGTCGAACGCTTTTTTGGTTCTGCTGGAAGCGGCAAACTGTTGTGCAGCTGTGCTGGCGGCAGCGATTGTTTCGGAGCTGGCAGCAATTGGTTTAGCCAGGGTTGCCACTTTATAAGCGATCTGGCGATTTTTTTGTTCCAGTACCTGTATATAATGGTATCCGGAATAACCGCCTTCCACTTTTACTACTTTTTTATCGCCGGTGTTGCCGTAGAATGCTACTTCAGCAAATTCTTTGCTGATGCTTGCAAACTGCATAGAAGAGAAAGTGTATTCGCCGCCGGTTGCTTTGCTTCCGGGGTCATCGGAATATTTCACTACCATAGAAGCGAAGTCGGCACCGCCGTTAATAGCAGTAGCAATACTGTCGATACGTTTTTTAGCGATGCTATCGGGTAATGTTTGCTGGCCGTTTTCGCCTGTTTTAATTAAGATGTGGCGTACTTTAACGGAGTCGGGCAATTCGCGGCGACCTACCATTTTAGCCAGTGTATAATTATTAGCGTCGAGGTAAGGGCCAAACACCTGTCCGTCGGCCAATGCCATAATGCTGTCAGCGAAAGGCATTTTCATATTACTGCGTGTAACGTAGATATCGGCGTAGGGAAGTTCGGACCCTTTAGAGCCGATGAAGCTTTTAGGATCGTTGGTTGCTACGAATTCGCCGCGGATCTCATTCAGCTGGTTTACTACGGCAGCAGTATCGGCAGCGCTTGGGAAGGCGTCGAAGCTTACGTAGGAAATGTTCCTTGTTTCTTCTTCCTGTTTGAATTGTTTTGAATGTTTATTCACATAAGCCGCTATTTCGTCGTTGCTTATTTTAACGGTGCTGTCGGCAACGCTGCTATAAGGAGCATATACATAAGAAATAGAGGTAATGGAGCTATTGTCGGCGTTAGCTTTTTCGGCCATCCATTTTGGAACGTAGATCGCCTGGGTGATCATGGCCTGGTATTTCTGGTGGAGTGCCTGGATCATAGCAGGCTCTACATAGATACGGTCGATCATGCCCAGTTGTTCCTGGTCTTTGGATTTTTTCAGTTGGGCAAATGCCTGGCGCGCTTTTGCTTCGTCGAAGATACCAGTCTGGGGGTCGGTAAATTCTCTTGCGAGGGGAGAGGCGGGGCTGAATAAGATGTCGCCGAGTTCGTTACCTGTAACGGCGAGGCCGAGTTTATTCAGTTGTTGTTGTAATACTTCCTGCTCTACCATCATATTATATACGCTGGCACTCAGTTGATTCCGTTGCGCTCCCTGGGCTCCCTGCATTTGCTGGTACAGATCCACTTTCGCATCGAATTCCTTTTTTTCGATCTTGGCACCATTTACACTCGCTATTGTAGTTGTGTTCGCAAACATGCTTCCACCACGAACAGAACCATCCTGTAAAATAAAGGCAATCAATGCCAGCGCTATCGCACCGAAAATGATCCAAGCAGCCTTATCGCGAATACGTTGAATAACTGACATAATCTTTTTAATAGATTTAGAAAATGAAGATGGCAAAAATATAGGAAACAGTAGTGAAATAAGCCAACCCCGGTCAGAAATAAGAAATTTTCCTATTAAAACCCCTTTTCCCCATGAACCTGTGCATAACCGGTGTATTGTGTGGAAAACCCGGGTTCGGGACAGTGGCGATGGTGGATTCAGGTGGAATAACCCGGCGGGATTTTGGGGCTTTTGCGGAAACCGGGAAAATTCCAACCATTTACCCGCAGTTAATTAACAGTGAATTTTGTGTGAATTAGTGGATGGGTATAAACCTGGTTATGAATATCCCCGAATGTTAAAAAGTGGGCGAAAACACCGCCTGCATTGAAATTGGCGATGTGATTTATTTGTGGATAGCTGTGGATAGTCTCACTATAATTAACTTTGCACTGTGGGGACAACTAAGTTTTCCCGAAATACACACCCGTAATAGTAGTATTGGGTTATATAAATAATGTATTAATAAAGAATATTACAATGGATATCAACATTTCTGAAGCAAGGTCAAAAGTGAACGCAAGAGGATTCCTGGATATTGAGGTTGACCCAACGCTCGATCTGTTCCGTGAAATAGAGCGGTTGAAAAAAGAAAAAAATGCGGTGCTGCTCGCGCACTATTACCAGGAGCCGGATATCCAGGATGTGGCGGATTATATTGGGGATAGTCTGGGCCTGGCGCAACAGGCTGCGAAGACCGATGCAGATATCATTGTTTTCGCCGGTGTGCATTTCATGGCGGAGACTGCGAAGATCCTGAACCCGCACAAGAAGGTATTACTGCCGGATCTGAAGGCGGGTTGTTCGCTGGCCGACAGTGCGCCGGCGGCATTGTTCAAACAATTCAAGGCGAAACATCCTGATCATATCGTTATTTCATACATCAACTGTACAGCTGAGATAAAAGCGCTGAGTGATATCATCTGCACCAGCGGTAATGCCAAACAGATCATCGAAAGCGTTCCTGCAGACCAGCCTATCATTTTTGCACCTGACAAGAACCTGGGTGGCTACCTGAATAAGATAACGGGGCGTAATATGGTATTATGGAATGGCGCCTGTATGGTACACGAGATCTTCAGCCTGGAAAAGATAAAGAAACTTAAGGTGCGTCATCCGCATGCGAAGCTGATTGCACATCCTGAATGTGAAGAGGCGATACTGCGTGAAGCGGAGTTCATAGGAAGTACGACACAGCTGCTCAAGTTTGCTGTACAGGATGATGCGAAAGAATATATTGTTGCTACCGAGACTGGTATCCTGCACCAGATGCAACAGGATGCTCCTACGAAGACCTTTATTCCTGCTCCCCCGGATAATTCCTGTGCTTGTAATGATTGTCCGCATATGAAGCTGAACACATTGGAGAAGCTTTACCTGTGCATGGAATATGAGACCCCTGAGATCACGATGGAGGAGGAATTACGGGTTGCTGCCTTGAAGCCAATTGAGCGGATGCTTGAAATAAGCCGTAAAGCGGGCTTAATTGGATAGAAAGAGGTTTTAGTTTGGTAGGATCTGTTTCAGAGAATCACCGGCAGGACGGGGTACTAAATAGCGTTTTAGCGGTATTCCTCTTGCTTTCATTTCCTTGTATTGTGTAAAACACAGTTCGATATAGTATGCCATTTCCAGATCGTTCATACGCTGGATGACTTCGTAATCGGGTTTATAGAAGTTCATGAAGGTAACCAGCTCATCGCCGTCGAGGTTTGTGAGTTGTTTTACCTGGCGTTTTGTGAATTTGTGGAAAATGTATTTATCCTGTTCTTCCTGGAGCAGTCGTTCCTGCAGTGAAGCGAGGCGTTTGTTTCTGCGGAAGCGGAATGCGTTGATGAGTTCTTCGAGGTCGAGGCCTACTGTGAGGCTTCCGGGTGTATAAGTTGACGGAGGGCTTGTGCTTAAGCGCAGGCCTGGTTTTCTGAAGTTGAAGATCTTTGCGTAGTCTTTTCTGTTTTGTATAGAATCCTGTTTATAGTCGCTGCTTCTTACCCTGACTTCGGGGAGGTTGCGTAGTACATCGATATGCAGTGCTACTTCAAAGTCGTTGGTATTGGAGATGGTATCGACGGGGTAGCGCATGGTTTGTTTGTTGAAGTAAGAGAACCAGATTGAATCCCCTGTTTTCACATTGATGCTGTATTTTCCTGTGCTGTCGGTGATGGCTCTGGCTCCTGAGCTGGCGAACACGCTCACCGCATCGATCGGGGAACGGTTGGTATAATCCGATACCACGCCACGGATCTGCCAGGTTTGCTGCGCCTGGAGCATACCGGGAAGCGTGAACAAGGTCAATAAAATATACAGTCTGAAGTAGAGGTTATAATTCAATGCGCTTTCCTTGAGTTGTAATAATACTAACTAGCTTCTTATGAACAGAGGAAGTTCGCCCTTTTTAACGGTATTTTACGTATGCGCTTATCTTTTCAGTTTGATAATTTTCTCGGTATGGAGTTTTCGTTTCTGGTCGCCGTAGATGACAACATAGTAGGTTGCCGATGGTAGTGTGGTAAGGTCGAACGGTGTTAATTCGGATACGATTGGTTTGGCCAGGAGTGCGTCGCCCCACTGATCGTAGACTACCATAGTTTTAGCGTCAGGCATATTTAACACTCTGAGGTTGAAGTTGCCGAAGCCGGGGTTGGGGAAAACCTGTACATAATATGCTTCCTGGATGCCTTCGATGGTTCTTTCGGGCGAATAGGTGAAGGTGCCGGAATAACTTACGATACGTACACGATAGTGGATAAGTCCGCGGTAATACACATCGTGATCGAGCCGGCGGTAGTTATGTGGCGCCAGTGCGTTGGTTGCGGTAATGGTGTCGGAGACAATCCAGTTGGCGGCGGTATCTCTTCGTTTTTGTATTTCGTAGTAATACACATTTCGTTCGTTATCCACATCCAGACTGAGTGAAGCGAGTATATTGGTCAGTCGCCGCGCAGAGAACACGAGGTTGGTTGTAGCGTTTCCGGGGCGGGTAGCTTTTGTAAATGATGCGAACAGGTAACTGCTGGGTTGTGACATATTGAAGACCCTGCTTAAGATAGCCGATCCGTTAAAAGGTGTGCCGGTGGTGATGTTACCTGGTGATGCCGGCGTTGTGGAAAAGCTGGTAGTATCCCATGCGCCATCTTTCAGGTGGCTGACATAAGCTGTAGTGCGGTTGGCTGCGAACAGGGGGCCTTCTTCTGTTACCAGGTGCTGTAAAAGAACGGTACTGTTGAATACAGGTTTGTCATTTGCGATTATCCAGGTTTTGCCTGTGGATAAGTAGGCGACATCTGTTCCGGAGAGGCCGCCGGTATAGACATCGTTGAAGACTCTTGCCCTGTAGTCGTCTGTTTCGCCGTGGTTGATGATAGCAGCTGGCGTATATGATTTTTCTGTTCCTATAGGAAATGTGATGGTATCTGTTCCCGGGGGAACTGATAGTCTGTACATGAATCCGCCGTAGGGGCCGTTTTCTGTTACTACATAGTTGTTTTGGTTATATCCTGTGATATGTCCACGTCGTATGGTTGATCCGGAGACGAGACTAGCCTGGCGAATAGTTATTTTTCCATTGCGGAAGTGGATCTGGTTTCTAACGGCAAGATCGCTTTCGTTATCCACGAAGATGCCGGCGGGGTTGTTAATATCTATGTTAGGAAAGTAAGTACCGGAACGGGCAGCGGCGGTATATCCACCGAAGATACGTTGTGGTAGTGCGGATAGTGGGTCGGGCTGTTGGAATTGTACGGTACCACCTACAGCGAGGGTGCCGGTGATGGATTCATCTATGATGGCACTGCCGAGGTTGTTTTTCCAATTTTGTCCGAGGAAGTAGATATAGCTGTTGGTGGGCAGGTATATTTTTCCTTCGTTGTTAATATCTCCGAAGATGGCGGTAGTATCGGTGTTGAAAAATCCTACGGTACTATTGGGGGGGATGTATACGTTGGCACGTTGTGCTTTTGTGGAAAGCAGGAGAAGCAGGCTGATGATATAGAGGATCAGGTGCTTCATTTATTGGATGATGGTGAAGTAGAAGTCCATAGCGGGGACGGTGATATCCTGGCTGGCCGGAGTTGTTGAACCTACTGATAGCACTGTTAAACTTAATACTGCTAGTCCTGTAAATACTGGAGCATTCGTATTGCAGAATTTAACCTCAACAGTATTAGTTGCTGATACTCTTGCATAAGCGATAACCGAGTTGTCTGCCATTTGTTGTGAAGGGTTCACTATCACAGACGCTCCAACATTAGCTCCAGGAACTGTAAATGTTTTTATTACATAGGCTGTTTTATCTTGTGATATTCCACCGACAGCACCGGTGGTTGTTAGTTTAGTACCGGGTATTGTAAAGGCTGGATAGGATGTTACGGTGTATTTTATAATACTGTTAAGTGCTGTTCCCGCAGAGCCAACTTTTGTTGTGCCCGTTACGGCGACGTTGCCTGTTACTGCTACATTATTGGCGAAAGTTTTATCTCCCCCTATTGTTTGTGCGCTGTTTGTTACAAGGCCTCTAGCTGTGCCAGTACCAGCGTCGGGTATGTTTAGTGTGTGTGCAGTTCCACTGCTTGTGAATCCGAGTGCGCCGGTACCAATGGCAGCAAATGTTTGTGTAGCGCCGGTTAATCCGTTCAGACTTTGTATTCCCGGAAGCGTGGTGATACTTCGTTGTACTATTTGATTGGAGGCATTTAATGCAAGGAAGTTGTTGTCTGTTGTACTTACGGCTGCGGATGTTAGTGTAGTAGTTCCGGTCAGGGTTTTGTTACCTGCTATAGTTTGTGCTGTTGTTGAAACAAAGCCTCTGTTGGTAGCGTCTGCATCCGGGATACTTAATATGTGGGCGCTTCCGCTGGTAGTAAATCCGAGTGTACCATTGGCAACTGCGCCAAAAGTTTGTATCGCTGCTGTTAATCCGTTTAAGCTTTGTATTCCCGGAAATGTACTGATGTTTCTTTTTACCACCTGGTTGGAAGCGTTGAGTACAAGGAAGTCGGCATCTGTAGTACTAGCTGCGGCATTAAGTATTGTTGTTCCACTTACGGTTAGGTTATTGCTGAAAGTTTTGTTTCCTGCAAAGGTTTGGGCAGTGGTATTTACGATGCCGGAGAGTGTAGCACTGGCATCAGGGATATTCAATGTATGTGTGGATCCACTGGAGGTTAGACTTAGCGCTGTAGCATTGGTGGTAAGTGTAAATGTCTGGTTACTTGTAGTTAATCCGTTGATACTTTGAATAGCGCCATCGAAAGCAACGGAGCTCAGAGGGCGCTTTACCACGACATTACTTCCATTAAGTAATAGTGCTGTGATATCTGAGCTGCTGCTTGCGGGGTTAAGAGAAAGTGTTCCGCCTAATATAGTATTTCCTGATATGTTGGTGTTACCTGTTATACTGGTTAAACCTGCTGCCGTGATGGTAATCCGATTGGTATTATTGGTAACGATATTTAATCCTGCGTTGTTAAGTGAACCCAGTTTTTCGCTACCTGTTAATCCCGAATTACCTGTCAAACTCCAATTGTTACTATTGGCTGCGGTTAATGTTGAATCAGTTATCAGTGGTTGCCAACGACCTGTTTTTCTAATGTACACTCCTTTTCCTGCGTTTGAAGGAATGAAATAGATTAACATGCCATCGGGAGGTGACAGGGCATTGATCGTACCTGTGTCTGTAAGTCTGGGCAGAAGTAACCCTTGCCTGTTACCATTCAGTTCAAGCAAGGCAGATTTCTCCAGTCGGGCAGCAGCATCACCCAGTTTAAGCTGAGCGATGCCACTGTTTGATTGTAACAGGAGAAATACAACTACACATATGTTAATCAGGAAACGTAGGTACATACCCGGGCCATCATCATTGTTACAGATAAAAGGGGAAGGGATGATGAAATAGTATTATTATTTTTAATTTATATATTACTATCTTTCAATGATATACCAGGATGTTCCGTCGGTTTGCATTTTTACGAATGTACCGGTGTTATAGATGACGTAGCTACCGCTTGACAGTCCTTCTATGTTACCTGCAATTGTTACAGATGCATCGATGTCGGTAGTGCCTATCTTTTTGATGATGTATACGCGGCCTTTGATGCTGGCATCTGGCATGGTGGGAAGTGAGATAGGTATGTTTGCACCTGCACTTGGATTTACAAGCAAAGTATAGTCGGTTGCAGAGAGTGTATGGGCTGCTGTAACTGTATTTATAGCGTATGATACAGATCCGTTTACCTGGAGGGTAGAATTGGGTGTACCAGCTCCGGTTCCGCTTCCTATATATACTGAGTCACGGAATGTTTTAGTGCCGGCGATATTTTGTGCTGTTGTGGATAAGCCACCGGGTGTGGTGAAGGTTGCGGCATGCAGTATTAAAGTGTCGGGTGCATTGGTTGCGCCGGCTTTTCTTTCCAGGCCTTGTGCATTACCGGCTTCACTGAAGTTGCCGACAACAAGACCTTTAAAGGCTGCTGTATCAAGTGTTCTTTTAGATACGGCACCGGTTGTAGGATTAATTACCAGTACATCGTTGAAAGAAGATTGTATTAATTGCGGATTCAGATAGAGGCTATCATTGATCCTGGCGTTTCTGGCGATAACTGTATCCAGCGCCCTGATGATAGATGAACTGATGGAGTCTTTTACAGTTAACCTGTTTCCGATGTAAACGCTATCGCTGAATGCTACGGCGCCACCTGATCTTAGCCGCATTCTTTCTACGCTGTTGGCGATGAAGATGACGTCGGCGGCATTGGTACTACCGAGAGAATCGCCCGGGCTAACGACGTTACCATTGAGTGACCATGAACGATTGTTGGTGGAGTCGGTTGTAACACGCTGCCATTGACCTGATTTCCTCAGGTATAAGCCACGGTTGGTTCCTGTTCCGGATTGAAGGTAAATCAACATCCCGTCTGGTGGGTTATATCCGTTGATAAGGGTAGTGTCTGAAAGACGAGGCAGCAGGAAACCTTGTCTCTGACTTTCCAATTCCAAGACGGCGGACTTTGTTATAGTCGTTGGATTGTCGCCGACTTTTAACTGTGCTTTTGATGTTAGCACTGTTGCGATTACCAGGAACAGCGCAACGCTGATTCGTTTAAGAAGCCCGGTTCTTGTGTGTAGTTGTATCATGAAGTATTAGTTTACCACAGCTGAAACCGGATATTGGACCTTAAATTAATAGGAGGTAATTAGACAGGAAGGTTGGATTGTTATTGGAAAACAAAATTATAATTTCTTTTATATGAACATGAATGTGAATAAAATGAACAGCCTTTAAGCTCCTTAATTATCCTTAGCGGAGTTTAAAGAGATTAAAGGCCGTTTTAAAGTAGCCGGGATGCTATACTATAAAATGTTATCTGCCCATATAGATCATAAGGATCTGTACGTCGCTTGGATTTACGCCGCTGATCCTGGAAGCTTGTCCCAGGGTAGCTGGTCTTATCTTTTTAAATTTCTGTAGTGCTTCAATGCTTAGTGCAGCTACTTTATCGTAATCGAATTTATCAGGTATTATCGCATTTTCCATTTGAGCCATGCGTTGTACCAGTTCTTCTTCTTTTTCGATGTAACGCTCATACTTTACCTGGATCTCTGCCTGTTCTATTACTTCAGCGTTTACATCGTGCAGGGCTTCGGCCAGGCGAGGTACTGCTTTCATAAGGGAGGGAAGATCGATATCGGGGCGTAATACTATTTTAGATGCTCTTTGTTTTTCGCTTATGGGAGCGGAGTTGATAGATGCCAGGTAATCGTTTACTTCGGAAGGTTCAATGGCAAAGGCAGCCATCTTTTCTTTCACTGATTGGACACCTGATTTTTTTGCATTCACTCTTTCCAGTCTTTCATCGGAAGCCAAGCCTATAGCATGGCTTAGTTCGGTGAGGCGCAGGTCGGCGTTATCCTGACGCAGCAGTGTGCGATATTCAGCGCGGCTTGTAAACATGCGGTATGGTTCTTCTGTTCCTTTACTGATCAGATCATCGATCAGTACACCGATATATGCCTGACTGCGTTTCAGTACAAAAGGATCTTTTTCTTTTGCTTTCAGGTGGGCATTGATACCGGCCATTAATCCCTGGCACGCGGCTTCTTCATACCCGGTGGTACCATTGATCTGTCCTGCGAAAAACAGGTTGCTGATCTGTTTGGTTTCAAGGGTATAGGTTAACTGGGTAGGAGGGAAGAAGTCGTATTCGATGGCATAACCCGGGCGGAAGATGCGTACGTTTTCAAAGCCGGGGATCTGACGGATGGCATTGTATTGCACGTCTTCGGGGAGGGAGGTTGAGAATCCGTTGACGTAGATCTCTACGGTGTTAAAGCCTTCAGGTTCTACGAAGATCTGGTGGCGTTCTCTTTCAGCGAAGCGGTTGATCTTATCTTCTATGCTGGGGCAATAGCGTGGCCCAACGCCTTCTATACGGCCGGTGAACATTGGGCTTCTATCGAAACCTGTTTTGAGCATATCATGTACATCCTGGTTGGTGTAAGTGATATGGCAGCTAACTTGTTGTTCAGGTTTCAGTCGGGGTATATCCAGGTAGGAGAACCCGGTGATGACGTCATCACCTTTTTGTTCTTCCATTTTAGAGTAGTCGAGGCTACGACCATCGACACGTGGAGGTGTACCGGTTTTCAGCCGATCGGCTTCAAAGCCAAGTGAAACCAGTTGTTCCGTAATACCTGTGGCGGCTTTTTCTGCTACCCGCCCACCGCCGAATTGTTTTTCGCCGATGTGGATGATACCATTTAGAAAAGTTCCGCTTGTAACTACAACTGAGTGGGAGGATATTTCATGTCCCAGGCCAGTAATAACGCCGCAGGCTTTATTGTCTTTGATGATAATAGAACGAACCATATCCTGGTAGAAGTCTACGTTCTTTGTTTGTTCCAGCATTTCTCTCCATGTTGCAGCGAAGAGCATACGATCGTTTTGCGTTCTGGGGCTCCACATGGCAGGTCCTTTACTGCGGTTGAGCATGCGGAACTGGATCATACTCTTATCGGTGACGATACCACTATAACCTCCAAGCGCATCTATTTCTCTAACAATCTGGCCTTTAGCTATACCACCCATTGCAGGGTTACAACTCATTTGGGCGATGGTTTGCATATTCATGGTGATAAGTAAAACCTTACTTCCCATATTAGCAGCCGCTGCTGCTGCCTCACAACCGGCATGGCCGGCCCCTACTACTATAACGTCGTAAACTGGAAACATTTGTAACTATTATACTTTTTGAAGATGCAAAGATAGGTTGTTATGAAATGATAGCGGAGCATGGTTGGAAAGATAGCTTGGCTGCTGTTCCACGTGGAACCTATGATTAGATGAGTGTGGACGTAATGTTTCACGTGGAACGTAGCCTCCAATGAAAAACGGTTGGATGGATGCTTATATGTACAAGCTCTCTGAATGTGTTTCACGTGGAACAATAGCTTAAGCATGTGGACTTAAATACCTTAGGTTATAGTTAGATATGCTACCTTATGTTTCACGTGGAACCCTTGTTAAGAAAGTAGCTCTGAGTTGTACTTACTTGAGTATGCTTAGTGATAGCGGGGTGGGGAAAATATCGGTATATAATTCAAGTTTAATAATGAGTATGGTTAGATAAATTAGGTAAGTAACACGGGAATTATCTGAGCTAAATGTATCAGGCGGAACTATAGGTGAGGGATTTTATCTGATAAAGAAAGCAGGTTGTTCTTTCTTGTTCGGATGCAGATAGAAACACGAAAAGAGCTAAAAGAGGATTCAGTGTCTGGTTTTGCGTATAGGTAAGGCATGTTATGATGTTCTGGATTAATTATTAGTATTCCTAGAATTAGATGTTTCACGTGGAACTAATGAGCAGGGAGATTAATCTTTGGAAGAAGAATATTATTATCTGCAGTGAGCGATAATGATAATGTATAACATAGATACGAATAAACTGTGAGTTCTGATATAGGATTATAGTGTGAAGTGGCTGCAGGTGATGCCGTCTATTGAAATTACCTAAGATCAGATTTACTTGTAATCACTAGGTGATAGCGTACTTTAATAGTATGACACTTTTTTACTGGTTCGTGGGTTATATGGTTCTGCATATGTATAATAGGTGTCGAATTACCGTATCATATGTTTCACGTGGAACGTTAATATAGAGGGGCGTTAATCGATTTGGTAACCTGGTAACTTATTAGGATAACTGTTGGTTATTGATAGCGGGATGTACTTTCCTTTAGAGCGAGACTAGTAAGAAGAGACCTCGAAGGGTAGGAGGTTTTATTTCTATCCTTTACTTAATTCGTATTTGTAACCGCTTGATGGTAAAAGATGAAAGATAGCTGGTAGGTTACCTTGTCTGATGTGTGGAGGAGGCTTAGGACGTGCGTTAATTGAAGATTAACGTCTTACTAATTAATATATGTTTCACGTGAAACTATTATTAAATGAAATTGGTAGGTAGGGGGTAAAAATGATAACGTTTTACTCCCCAGTGCTATTATGGGATTAGTGGTTTTGAAACAGTTATTGCTTTAAAAGGTATTGTCTATAGTTAGTATTGAGGATTTAATTTGTTACGGTTTATAAAAGATTATTTACTTAATGTTTCACGTGGAACGTTGGAGTTGCGCTGGTTAGTGTAAATCTTTGAGGTAGATTTCAACTTTTATGGGTAATGCGAAATGGGTTATTTGATTGGATTTGTTTTACAGTCGGGATGTTAGGTTATATAACTGTTTGTTTCACGTGGAACTGTTTAATTAGATATTTATAATAATAATTTTTCCTGTAGTATATATGATTTGCATGTTTTGGCTGTTTTGAATTGGCGCTGTGAAAGGAATAGAAGTCTGATTGTTAGCTGTGTAAATGTTAGCCTATAAAAAAGCTCCGGCAGATTTTTTCATCCAAACCGGAGCTGTTGAGCATTCTTAACCTAGATTCTACTTATGTTTCTTCAGGTAATCGTTTATGTAATAATCCTCCTTCTCCCGCATCAGTGTAATTTCCTTTGACTTTTTGTCTTTGTATCCACATAAGTGTAAAGCACCGTGGAAGAGTACGCGTAATATTTCATTCTGAAAACTAGTTCCATGTTGTATTGCGTTGTCCTTTACCCTGTCGATACTAATATATACTTCAGATGTGATGCCACCTTCCGGTTCACTGATGTCAAAAGTGATTATGTCGGTGTAGTAGTCGTGCTGCAAAAAATCTTTGTTTATCTGTAGTAGATAGTCATCGGAACAGAAAATATAGCTGATGGCTTCCAGCTTTTTCTTTTCCTTTTTAAAGATGGTTTCTATGTAAGACTTTACCGCTGTTTTCCCTGTGAACCTTAGCTGCCTGTCGGCATAATTAAACTGTACCTTCGTCAATGTTAAAATAGTTTGTCTTCCAAAATTCGTAACATTTTTGCAGACGCACCATATTACATTTGCAGATATTTTTACAAGACGGAGTATTTATCATATCCTGGTTAATAAAACAATAACGGATGAAAAGGTTATCGGAGATTGGCGTAGGCAAGAAAGCAGTGATTACCTCTTTTGAGAAAGATGATCTCTTTATCAAGTTGATGGAAATGGGTTGTGTTCCAGGTGAAGTAGTTAGAGTGGAACAGATTGCTCCGCTGGGTGATCCTATCTCAATTACAGTTGCCGGCTATAATCTTAGTCTGCGCCTCAACGAAGCAGATCATATCTTTGTTGAAGAAGTGCAGCATTAAGATTAAAAATAAGCTATGAAGATTGGTCTTTACTTTGGTTCGTTTAATCCCATTCATGTTGGCCACCTTATAATAGCCAGTTACATCATTAACGAAGGACTGGCAGACCAGCTTTGGTTTGTTGTATCGCCACATAACCCGTTAAAGCCTTCGGCCAGCCTGTTGAACGAATATCAACGTTTACACCTTGTTCGACTGGCTATAGAAGAAGACGAGCGGTTTAAGGTGAGCGATGTAGAATTTAAACTACCAAAGCCTTCTTATACTATCGATACACTTACCTACCTCCATGAGAAGTATCCACAAAATGATTTCTCTGTTGTTATGGGGTCGGATAGTTTTCAGAACCTGCCCAAGTGGAAGAACTTTGAAACTTTAGTCAGAGACTATAAATTTATTGTTTATAACCGTCCGGGTTATAAGGTATCGGATAACCTGCAGGCTGATCTTACTGTAGTTAATGCTCCTTTACTTGAAATGTCTGCCACTGTTGTACGGCAGCTTGTTAAGCAAGGCAAAAGCCTGCGTTATATGGTGCCGGAAAAGGTGAGGATGGAGATAGAAGGAAACGGGTATTATAAGTAGATGTCAGTAATTAGAGCAACCAGCCAAGTAAAAGGCAGGCGGCAACGATCAGGGGAGGGCGTATTTTGGTGTAGGCGAGAAGGAGAAAGGCGCCTACAATAACTACCGGATTCATAAAATGTGCAATGGAGCCATCGGTAATATCCAGAGAAATGCTTTTCATCAGGAACAAACTGGAGCCGGCCATGATACCAACTACTGCTGCGTTAATTCCTTCCAGAGACCGATAGATAACAGCATATTTTTTCAGGTTATGCCAAACTGGGAAAAAGAATAATACCAGCAATACGCTGGGCAGAAATAAAGCAACGCTGCCTATAATACATCCCAGGAGTTGCATATCGGCTCCTTTCTTTCGTAATAACATTCCTCCCGTAAAGGAACCAATGGAAAAAGTTGGACCTGGTACAGCACGAACCATAGCTGATCCGGTAAGAAATTCCTGCTGCGTCATTCGCAATGCACGGGGATTTTTTAATCCTGCCTGGGCAGTATTGGGTCTGATGACATATTGTTCATACATCATTGGTGTTAGCACATCTCCGCCTCCGAATACCAGGCTGCCGAAACGGTAGAAGTTCTCGAACAAGTTGAATACGCCGCGGTTTCGCCATTCATTTTTACGCGCCAGTTCACTCAATGAGCCTGCACATATAAACAAGGCAAAGAAGATCAGGATATTACCCCATTTGATTTTTTTAGGCGGAATCTCTTTCTGGGGTATGCGCTTATTGCTAAAATTTGTAGCAATTCCTGCGATTATAATAACTCCGGGGAAGATCCATGGCGTCTTGAAAAGAAAATAGGTTAAGACAGTTGCCGCTGCCATTATGCAGCGGGTGATGGTATTGTTTACTGATAGTTTGAACAGTCGGTAGGAGGAATAGGTAATGAAGCCTACAGCCAGCGGTTGAATGAATTGGAATATCCTGAAATCCTGGTTTTGCGTATCCATGTAGTTAAGCAAAAAGGATAATGCGCCCATGAGGATACAAGCGGGCAGCATCCATATCAATAGCGTAATGATTCCCAATGATATACCGCCTCTTTTGTAACCTATGAGGGTGAGTATCTGGGTAGAGGAGGCCCCGGGTAACAATTGACAGAATGCATTATACTCCATTAGCTCCTGTTCTGTGACATCTTTGCGTTGTTTGACAAAGGTGCTCAGCATCATGCTAAAATGCCCCTGAGGGCCTCCAAAAGCCGTTATACTGTGTAAAAACACGGCTTTAAGGAACGGTATATGTCTTATTAAAACCAATGTGCCAGACTGATAACCTATTTTTTTAAACCTATTTCTCTTAGTCGTTCATCCAGATATTCACCTGCGGTGGTATCGGGATATGCTTTGGGATGCTCAGCTGTAATGCAATTGTCCAGGCAGGCCAGGCTCATTTCGCTCCTGGGATGCATAAAAAAGGGCATTGAAAAGCGGCTGGTATGCCATAAATCCGGAGGTGGATTCACTACCCTGTGTGTTGTACTGCGGAGTTTATTGTTGGTTAAACGCTGCAGCATATCGCCTACATTAACTACTATCTGTTCCGGGAGGGAAGTAACATTCACCCATTCGCCTTGTTTGGTCAGGATCTGCAGGCCATCGGCAGAAGCGCCAACGAGCAACGTGATAAGATTTATATCCTCATGCTGTTCTGCTCTTATGGCTGACCGGGGTGGTGTAGTAATAGGAGGGTAGTGAATGCAACGCAGAATAGAGTTACCATTCTGCAGGTACCCGTCGAAATAAAATTCAGGCAAACCCAGATATAAGGCTATAGCCCGTAACAAAGCGGCGCCTGTTTGCTCAAAGTGCCGGTAAGCCTGTAACAGGGTACTGTTAAATTCAGGGATCTCTGTTACAGCTACGTTATCGGGATATTCTTCTTTACTGAATTCCGTGGCTCCTTCAATTGTTTGACCATATTGAAAGAATTCTTTCAGATCGGCTGCTTCACTGCCTTTGGCATGTTCGCGTCCAAAGCTTGTATAGCCGCGCTGCCCTGCCAATCCAGGTATTTCGTAAAGCCGTTTTTTTTCGAGTGGCAATGCAAAAAACTGCTGCACATATTCATACAATTCACTGATCAGCTTATCTGGTATACCATGATTTTTTACGGCAACAAAGCCTACCGATTCATAAGCTTTGCCCAGCTGTTCAGTAAAAGCTGATTTCTTTTCTTTATCGCCTCCTGTAAAGTAAGACAGGTCTACCACTGGTATGGCCATAGCAATGGGGATTTAGATGAGAAAAAGCTCACACGGAGTAAAAGTAATAAAAATAAAAAAGTCCCACCCAAAAAGGCAGGACGGTTAGTATACATACCCCCAATTGAAAGACTATTGTTTTATAAACCGGATGGCCTGAATAAAGGTTCCTCCCCAAAAGGCATTCAGCACATAATTCCCTTCATTCAGATCGGTCATGTTCAGGCACAACTGCTGTGCGCCCTGTTCTACTTTCTCTATGATTGTTTTTGCTATTCTTCCCTGTACATCCAATACTTTCAGGATTAGATCTCCTGATTTGCTAGCTGCCACATCTAAGAGGCTTAGTCCGTCGTTTAGGTCAAACCGTATGTTTGCTGGATGCATAGCGGAATAGATTTCAAAGGTCAATCAATAAAGTAACTGTGAAACTTGTATCTCTCAGTTCCAAATATGATGCCAATGCAAGGCGTTTCGCTGCTTGATGGGACCAAATACTTTGCGTAGTTTTTTGGGTTAGATAGCTGTTTTACAATGGCGAAATCAGGATTTTATCCTCTGTTTACTATCCATATACCTGAAATGAGTTAGAGAAGTGACATTTGGATTTATTTTTTTTCTTTTCCAGGGACACAAATTTTTCGATGACCATACTATAAATGCGTAATTATCTCGACAATTTCAGAGAGAACAACAGCTTTCATTAATGGAATAGGTAAACTCTTATCGGGGCATGGCAGTGGCGCTTACGATCTGTTAAAGAGCTTATAGACGGCAAAGGAAAAGGAGGCTTGATTCTACTAATTGAATGGTAGAGGCAAACAGGTGAGAAGCTTTACAGGAAGAAGGGGAGTGGTGTCTCAAATACTAACTAACGTATATAAAAAAGTCTGGCCTTTATATCCTAAGCCAGACTTTACATTAATTCGTCAGAAAGTTTTTCCATCTTTTAAATTCTTTTTTCTCCTTTGTCTCGAATAAACAAGGAATCGTTTTTATAACCTTCGAAAATACAACCACAAAGGCCTTCTGCTTTTTAAGGGCTTTCTTCATATCATTGGAGGTTTGGTAAACAGGGGGTTTTAATTATATCCTCTAATTTATATTAATATGAAGATGTGGACAAGTTTCTATAAAATTTTTTATAAAAAATGATGAAAATTTAAAAAATACCCTTATATCAAGGGGTATGAGATAACATAGAATTAATCTACTAACATATAGCGTTTAACTCCATTGATCTGCATTTCGTCCAGAACGTCTACAAGGTTGCCATAAATGGCATTGTTGCCTGGATGAATAATAACAACGGTTTCGGAAGGATCTTTATAAGCCGCTTTTACCATTGCTACTTTTTCACGAACAACCTCACGCAGTCCTGATGCACTATAGTTAGTAGCAGCGATATGGGAACTATCGTTACCATGATAATATTTTACCTGGTCAGGACCTTCCAGGAACAGTTGAAGTGTTTTACCTTCTGCTATATCAGTAGTATTACCTGCATCATCTTTAGGCAAAGGCATAAAGATGGCTTTTGGATCTGATAAGGTAGTAGTAAATATAAAGAAGGTGATCAGCAGGAAACCCAGGTCTACCATGGGTGTCAGGTCAACACGAGTAGAATGTTTGCTACATTTTGTGTTGCGCTTTTTGCCGGTTGCGTTGGGTGTAATTATTTCAGCCATAACAGTAGGTTTTATACTAATGAGATGCATTGAGATAATTCTTCCATAAGCAAAGTAATAAAAAAAGCCCCCGGTTTTCCGGAGGCTTTGGAGTAAGCATTTATATTAGTTACCGTATTCGCAGAGGAACTTGATGCGCATGATCTTTAACTGTTCCCAGTTATAATTTCCTTCTGAGAGTTCTTCCTGTGCAAGTTGTAAAGAAGATGTTTCGCAGTTACGGAAATAATCGATGATCTCGTCCTGTTCATCTTCGTCAAGTAAATCATCTATTGCATAGTCAAGGTTCAGCTTGGTTCCGCTGGCGACGATGGTTTCCATTTCTTCGAGCAAAGCATCGAGGCGGAGATCTTTATTTTTAGCGATTGTTTCCAGTGGTATTTTCTTATCTACGTTCTGGATAATGTAAATTTTATTGCTGCCTTTGTTGGCAACACTTTTCATCACAAAATCGTCGGGTTTTTCAATGTTGTTTTCTTCAACGTAACGTCCTATTAATTCAATGAAAGGTTTACCGTACCTGGCTGCTTTACCTTTACTAACGCCGGAGCATTTTTCAAGCTCGGCCATAGAGGTAGGGAACATGGTTGCCATATCCTGCAGGGAAGATTCCAGGAAGATCACAAAAGGAGGTAATCCCTTTTTCTTTGCTTCTTTCTGGCGCATCTCTTTCAGCATCTCGAAAAGCTTATTGTCGGATGCGCCGGCAGAACCACCTCCGGTTTCTGCTTCATCATCGTCTTCATTCGCGTCTTCGAAGAGGTTGTTGAGTACGATTGGGAAAGAACCAGGTTTTTTGAGGAATTTCTCTCCCGCCGGAGCAAATTTCAGCAGGCCATATTCCTCAATATCTTTTCTGATGAGATTTTCGAGTAACATCTGGCGGATAAGGCTATTCCAGAAATGTTCGTCTTTATCCTTTCCGGTACCAAAAATCGGGAGCGACTCATGCCGGAACATATTGATCTGTGGTGTAAGCCGGCCAGTGAGCATATTAATGACATATTCTGCAGGGAAACGTTCATCAAGTTCTTTTACTGCCTTCAGTACTTTCACTGCTTCATCCCTGGCTTCTACTTTTTCTTTGGGGTTGCGGCAGTTATCGCAGTTACCACAGTTTTCGGTTTCCCATACTTCGCCAAAGTAATGCAGTAATATTTTTCTGCGGCATACAGCGCTTTCGGCATAGGCCACGGTTTCGTTGATCAGCTGGGCGCCTACTTCACGTTCGCTAAGTGGTTTATCGCGCATCAGGTGCTCGAGTTTGGCCACGTCTTTATGAGAATAGTAAAGCAGACATTTGCCTTCCAGTCCATCTCGGCCTGCGCGGCCTGTTTCCTGGTAATAGTTCTCAATTGACTTTGGAATGTTATAGTGGATAACGAAACGGATATCGGGTTTGTCGATGCCCATACCAAATGCGATGGTGGCTACAATTACCTGAACATCTTCGTTAAGGAATTGATCCTGCCGGTCTGCCCTTAGTTTGGCATCCAGTCCTGCATGGTAGGCTACTGCTTTAATATTGTTGGCTACCAGCAATTCGGCGAGTTCTTCCGTTGTTTTACGGTTGAGGGTATATATGATGCCACTTTTTCCTTTGTTCTGGGAGATAAAGCGTACAATACTTTTAACGGTCTGTTCTTTCTTGATCTTTGGAAGGATCTCGTAGTACAGGTTACCCCTGTTGAATGAAGAGATAAAGATATTAGGATTGCGCAGTCCCAGGTTTTTGACGATATCACTCTGTACTTTAGGGGTGGCTGTAGCGGTAAGCGCTACCATGGGAATATCTGGATTGATCACTTCCATCATTTCGCGCAGGCGACGGTATTCGGGACGGAAATCGTGTCCCCATTCCGAAATACAGTGTGCTTCGTCTACGGCGAAGAAGGAGATTTTGAGGTCGCTGAAAAATTCCAGATTTTCCTGTTTGGTGAGTGTTTCCGGCGCTACGTATAACAATTTTGTTTTACCGCTAAGCAAATCATCTTTTACTTCTCTGATCTGGCTTTTGTTGAGCGAAGAGTTAAGAAAGTGGGCTACGTCGTCTTTTTCGCTGTAACCGCGTACCAGGTCTACCTGGTTCTTCATAAGTGCTATAAGCGGGCTTACTACGATAGCGCATCCTTCAAGGATCATTGCCGGCAGCTGGTAGCAAAGGCTTTTTCCACCGCCGGTAGGCATGATAACAAATGTATCATGACCATTCAGAAGGCTATGAATGGCTTCCTCCTGGCGTCCTTTAAACTGGTTAAATCCAAAATTCTCCTGAACGGCAGAATAAATATTGTGATTGTGTAAAATAGAAGCGGGAGTATCCTGAGAGACAGGAGTTGTTTTTTTTGCCGCAGCTTTTCTTGTAGCTGCCGGTTTTTTAGTGCTTGTTGCCATTTGTCATCTATTGTAGCCTCTCGCATCACAGCATGTGACGTCTTTTGAATTGTTTTAAGTTACTGCATTTGTTGGAGGTCACACTGTTAAAATTGTGAACGCGGTTCAAATAATCAGGGCGTTAATTGATAGGCTTTTATTAAGCTATGTGCGAAAAAGGGGAAGCGAAGTTACTGAGGATAGCTTTATTCCGGAAGTCTTTGGTGTTAAAGTTTAACTTTGCGACTATGGAAACCACGATTTTACAAAATGCATTGAAAACCATAGAGTTAGAGGCTGAGGCGATTAAAGGGCTCACCGCTTTTGTTGACGATTCTTTTCGAAAAGTGGTGGAAACTATCCACCAATCCAAGGGGAGGGTGGTGATAAGTGGGATCGGCAAAAGTGCTATCGTGGGGCAAAAGATCGTGGCCACTCTCAATTCTACCGGAACACCCGCTTTATTCATGCATGCTGCCGACGCCATCCATGGCGATCTGGGGATGATACAGCCCGACGACGTGGTTTTGCTCATCAGCAAAAGCGGCGAAAGTCCTGAAGTAAAAGTACTGGTACCGCTGATCCGCAATTTTGGTAATAAACTGATAGGTATGGTGGGACAGATGCAATCGTTTCTTGCCCAGCAGGCCGATATAGTTCTGAATACTACTGTGAGCCAGGAAGCCTGTCCCAATAACCTGGCACCTACTGCAAGCACTACTGCCCAAATGGTCATGGGCGATACCATCGCGGTATGTTTAATGCAGCTGAACAAATTCAGCGGCCGTGATTTTGCGAAGTATCATCCGGGAGGCAGCCTCGGCAAGCGTATGTACCTGCGTGTATCGGATCTGTACATTCATAACGAAAAGCCAGAGGTAGGGTTGAATGCCAGTCTGAAAGAAGTGATCATGGTAATATCGAAAAGCAGACTCGGTGCAACGGCTGTTACCGATACTGATAAAAAGGTATTGGGCATTATAACAGATGGTGATGTACGACGTATGCTGGAGCGCGTTGATGATATCAGTACAGTAAGATCTTCGGATATGCTCAGCGTCCATCCTAAAACGATCACTACCGAAGTGCTGGCAGTAGAAGCGTTGGAGATGTTACGTAAAAATGATATCAGCCAGCTGATTGTAATAAATGACCAACAAGAGTATACCGGTTTAATTCATTTACACGATCTTGTGCGCGAAGGAATTATTTAACCCTTATTTTTGATCCAACTTATACTCGAATGAACCAACATCACTATGTCGCCATTATGGCTGGAGGAATAGGCAGTCGCTTTTGGCCTCAAAGCAGAACCGCTTATCCAAAGCAATTTCTCGATATCCTGAATACAGGCAAAACGCTTATTCAATGGACATTCGACCGATTCGCCCATTTTTTACCTGCAGAGAACATTTTTGTTGTTACATCTGAGGAATACGTATCAATAGTGTTGGAACAACTGCCAGGTATCAAACCTGAAAATGTACTGGCAGAACCTAGCAGAAAAAACACTGCACCATGTGTAGCCTATATTTCACATAAACTGGCTAAGATTGATCCTGAAGCTTCGTTGATAGTAGCCCCCAGTGATCATATGGTCCTGGATACAGAAGCTTTTGAAAAAGTAGCGCTTCAGGCGCTTGATTTTGCTTCCCAGTCAAAGGCTTTTGTTACACTCGGTATTAAACCTACTTATCCTAATACAGGTTATGGTTATATCCAGCATGAAACAGAATCTGCTGCCGAGAACATCTATAAAGTAAAAACCTTTACAGAGAAGCCGGATCTTGAAATAGCAAAAAGCTTTTTAGCCAGCGGCGATTTTCTGTGGAATGCCGGCATTTTTATCTGGCAGGTAAAAAATGTGATCAAGGCATTTGAGCAGTATGAACCTGAAATGAATGAACTGTTCGTTGCCGAACAGGACAATTTCAATACTGACAAGGAAAAAGAAGCCATTAACCGTATCTATCCCCTCTGCACCAATATTTCCATTGACTATGCGATCATGGAAAAAGCAGATAACGTATATGTAATTCCTTCTTCTTTTGGATGGAGCGACCTGGGTACCTGGAACAGCGCCTACGACAATCTTGAAAAAGATTACCTGGGTAATGCTGTCGCCGGCAATAATGTAATGATTGTTGATGCTACCAAATGTATGATCAGCGCTCCGCATAATAAGCTGGTGTTATTACAGGGACTGGAAGATTGCATCGTTGTTGATACTCCCGATGCCTTGCTGATCTGTAAGAAAGATAAAGAACAGGAGATCAAAGAATACGTAGCAGAAGTAAAACGCAGCAAAGGGGACCAATATTTGTAGTCTTCCCGGAAAAGCTTTGTCATTATGGAGTTCGGAAAAGTAGCGGAGAGAGAACTGGAGCATATCGATTTCTCTCTCCCGCCTGAACCTGCCTGGAATAAAACCATCTTAAGCGGCGAAAAAGCAGAAAAACCCCAGGTTTATCTTGGCTGCGCAAAATGGGGCAGAAAAGAATGGCTGGGAAAGATCTATCCCAAAGGCACCAAAGATGCACAGTTCCTCGATCACTATGTGCATCACTATAATAGCATTGAACTAAATGCTACCCACTACCAGATCTATGGACCCGATATCATAAAACGGTGGGCAGATAAGGCTAAAGGAATCCATTTTAAATTTTGCCCCAAAGTGCCACAGGTTATCAGTCATTATAGTTCCTTTCGTAACACGGAACATATGACCAACGACTTCCTGGCAGGTATCAGTGCTTTTGGAAACCATCTGGGCCCCGTATTTCTACAGGTGAGTGAACGTTATAGCCCGGCACAGCGCGATAACCTGATGTCATACCTGGCTGCGCTCCCAAAAGATATTCAGTTTTTCCTGGAAGTAAGACATCCTCAGTGGTTCTCTGATAAAGCTATCGTACAGGATTTACTGGCTTTTTTAAAAGAAAAAAATATTGGATGGGTGATAACAGATGCAGCGGGCAGAAGGGATTGTGCTCATATGTATCTAACCGTACCGCGTTGTTTCATAAGATATGTTGGAAATAGTTTACATCCTACCGACTATACACGTATCGATGAATGGGTAAACCGCTTAAGTAACTGGCTGGACAAAGGAGTTCAGGAAATATACTTTTTTATGCATATGCATAATGAGGCATATTCTCCCGAACTCACTGTATATGTAGCTGACAAGTTAAATGCAGCCTGTGGATTACATTTAAAGAAACCCAACTTCATACAAACCAGCCTCTTTTAGTTTAGTAAAGCGTTTATAATTATACACTTCTTCTGCCTCCGATAAGAGATAACAAAAAGAGAACTAAAAAGATAAAAAATAAAATTTTAGCGATAGAAGCGGCTCCAGCGGCAATACCAGTGAAACCGAATACAGCAGCTACAATGGCTACTATTAAAAAGGTGACTGTCCAGCGTAACATAAGATAGCAATTTATGGTTAAAGAAAAGCGTTTAACAAACCATAAAATTCATAAAGCATGCCAACATTGAAAGCTGGTATATTAAGCATTTAATGATGGTCTTGTACCAAAATTTCCTCACCTGAGCCGGTTTTGCAGTCATTTAAGCAGGGATCACGTGTAAAACGGTGTTTTTAGCTTTCTTCGTCGAACAGCAGCTTATAGTATTTTTTGCCGCTCATTTCATCTATGCCTTTCTCTATAAGGTCGCGGCGCCCATGAATATATACGTGAAAGTTCTTATCCAGCTTCAACACTGTTTTAAAACCTTTCTGTTGCTGTTTTACAGCGGAAACATGAATCGCAAATTCATCTTCAATATTGATGCTTTTGGCGCTTTCATAATTTTTCTTGTATTCCATGAAACTGTCTATTACCTCGTCGTGGTGCATTACTTCGCGGGTAAATTCCTCCATGCTGAAGTCTTCTTTCTCTTTGAAATAATCCATCGAACGGTTTAACAGATCAATCTGATCGCTCTTGGCTACCTCAAATTTTTCGGGATATTCTTTTGTAATGAAGTTTTTACAAAGACTCAGATAGTTATTGGTGTGATGATAACTATCGGCATAAGGCTCTACCTGAAGGAAGTCCTTTATCCAGTATTGAGTGTCCTGCTGTTTGTTGGTAACATCTACTACACATACCACATAACCGTTCTCACGATCCTGGCGGAAGATCAGACAACCCTTGTCAAGTTTATTGATATTAACGCCTTCTTCATGAATCACTTCCCAGCTCTGGCCGTGAGGAAAGACTTTCAAAAAGGTTTCCTTACTTTCCGATTTAAATAATCCAACTGCCTGTACATAGCTATTGCCAAAAGGAACATCGTCGAAATGGGCAACATAAAATTCGCCTTCCTTTACTTTAACGTGTGTGCTTTTATTATATAGGAAATGAGCCAGTAATGCAGACTGTGCTTCGAAAGAAGCCGGATTGTCGAATATCTGCGTAACATAGGTATATACCTCGTTCAGCGCAAGGTCGCTGATATGTGTAAAGTGATATTGCTCGTTCTCATTGAAAGAGCCCAGGAAATATTTTGTCAGAAGCTTACTAACGATCTCATCATTAAGCGTAAGCGCATTGGCAGATAAGCGCAATTCTTCGCCACGGGTGGGATTGCCTACTTTATGAACAATCACTCCTTTTAACTGAACACTGTCTATTCCGGTCATGCCGCGAAGATAAGTGCAGCCGCCAGCATTTACAACGGATAGGCCGTTTCACTTTTGGTTTCCGATAAAACAAAGAAACTCTGTACCGATCTTATATTGGGCAGTGTTGCAAGTTTATTACGATAGAACAGGTGGTAGGCATCCATATCGGTGGTGGCAATACGTAAAATGAAGTCAAAGGTGCCGGTCATCTGGAAGCATTCCATCACCTCGCTGAATTTGGCTACCTCACGTTCAAAGCCCGCCAGCGTTTCGGCAGCATGATCGTTCAGCAATACCTGGCTAAAGGCAATCAGGCCCTGATTGATCTTTTTTCTGTCGAGAATGGCTACCATCTTTTTAATATAACCTTCTCTCTTCAATCGTTTAACCCGTTCATGAACAGTTGCCACAGAGCGGTGCAGCCTGAATGCAATTTCCTTGTTGGTGAGGGTGGCGTCAGCCTGCAGTAGTCTTAGTATTTCAATATCAATAGGGTCTATGTTCTCCATAATATACAGATACGATTAAAAATAAGATTCCAGGTTTTTCCAGACTACAGAAATTCAAAACTTCAATGTGTTATTTTGAAAAATTCAAATCCCCGGTGTAAAAACATACAGTAATTACAGAACCGGACATAAAGGAACTGAAAAAATAGGACTGTGTTTCGTTTTTTACCATAAAATTTATGGAATTACAGCAAATCATTGTAGTTTCTATCGGCTATTGCGAGTTTTGCTGTATTAAGTTACGATAAACCAAACAGCAATGAGCCGTATTCCGGAAGAAAAATTCGACAACCTGTGGCACCTGGTAGGCAACACACCTATGCTGGAGCTGCAATATACTTATCAGGGTAAACCCGGTAAGATCTATGTCAAATGTGAGCACTACAATCTTACGGGAAGTGTGAAAGACCGGATGGCCCTGTATATTCTTACCAGGGCTTATCAGAATGGAGAGATAAAACCCACAGATACTATTGTGGAAGCTACCTCCGGAAATACAGGTATTGCATTTGCCGCTATTGGTAAAGCGTTGGGACACGAGGTCATGATTATGATGCCCGACTGGCTGAGCAAGGAACGAATAGATATTATCCGTAGTCTGGGCGCTACCATCCGCTTGGTAAGCAAAGCCGAAGGCGGATTTAAAGGCTCCATCGCCCTGTCGGAAGAACTGCAGCGCAGTGGCGAAGGCTATTTTCTTCCTTGCCAGTTCGAAAACTGTTGTAACGCCGAAGCGCATGAACGCAGCACAGGCCCCGAAATATGGGAACAATTACAGCAGATAGGATTAAAACCCCATGCTTTCGTTGCAGGCGTTGGAACCGGTGGTACTGTTATGGGTACTGGTAAATATCTTAAGGCAATGAATCCTTCTATCAGGATCCACCCGCTTGAACCCGCTGAATCTCCAACCCTCACTACCGGATACAAAGTAGGAAGTCACAGAATACAGGGTATTTCAGATGAATTCATTCCTGCCATCGTTAAACTGGACGAACTGGATGCTGTTATCCAGGCCAATGACGGCGATGCTATTATTATGGCACAAAAGCTGGCCCAGCAACTGGGATTGGCAGTAGGTATTTCTTCCGGGGCTAACGTAATAGGCGCCATTAAACTGAAAGAACAGCTGGGAGAAGATGCCGTGGTTGTAACGCTGTTATCGGATAGCAATAAAAAATACCTGAGTACCGACCTCGTAAAAGAAGAGCCGGTAAAAGAGGGGTATGTTAGTACTAACGTTACTTTCAACGATTATCGCCCCATACCCAGGCTAAAAGAACCTATGCTGAAAAGGGCGTTGGCTACTTCTTAGCGCTACTCGCCAGACAAGTTAACTTTTTAATTCTTCCAGGCGTTGTTTGATTTCAGACAACGCCTGTTTCATTTTTTTTCCGGTAGGATCGTTCAGTATTAGTTTATACGCAAGTAATAATTCTACTGCAGGAAGAATAAACATGATGACCAGCCACTGCATTGCTATTTTTATTCCCCTGTTGGCAATAAGATCCGGCGTAATGGTAACAGCGAATAAAGTACCCGTTGTAAAAAAAGCAAAATTAAACCAGCTCCTGATACGGTCATGCTCAGCTATTACCTTTTGAAGCGACTGAACCATATTCATCTGGTCCATTGGCTTACGATTCATCCTGCGCCAGGCTATTATGGCGCTGACAATAAAAAATAAATAAACTGCAGAGATAAGTCCCAACGGAATATAAGGCCGCTTTAATTCATAATCAAAAGGATCGGTGATGATAATAAGAGAAAAGATGCCCATATAGAATAACAACAACATTATTAAGCGGACATACCTTTTTTTAATAGTCTGGAATACCGACTGGGAACGTAGGGACACTATTTCCTTCACCAGTTCTTCATTAACCGCTTTAACGGCTTCCAGTTTTTGAGTGCTTGCCTGCCAGGCAGCTTGCATCGCTTCCGGTGTCATTATGAAATAGTTTTAAATATTTTATCCAGCTTCTGACGTGTACGATTCAGTTTTACCCCCGCATTGGTTCTGGTGATGCCTGTGATCTCGGCTATCTCTTCATAACTTTTTCCGTCGAGATACAAAAGAATAACAGCTTTCTCTACCGGCGACAGTTGTTCAATGGCCTTGTAAAGCAGGCGTATATCTTCACTATCCAACCCCGGATCTGCCGGTTCGGGTATCTGTATATGTTCCAGGTAAACCGACCTCGGTTTCTTTTGCTCTTTACGGTGATGAGTGATCGCAGTATTAAGCGCTACCCGGTACAGCCAGGTAGAAAACCGCCCCTTGTTTTCATTGAACGTAGCATAGCTCTTCCATAGCTGCAATACTATTTCCTGGAAGAGATCCTGCTTATCTTCCTGCGAACTACAATAGAGATTACAGACCTTATAGATAAGTCCTCTATGTGTGTTTAATAGTTGTGTAAATTCTTTTTCCAAAGATCAAGGCTGTTTTCGGAATAAGTGATCCTAATGTACATCATGATTCGCCGGCCCATTGATATTATTACACCAATAAAAAAATCCTGCAATATTTTATGCAGGATTTTAGCAATCAGGTATAATGAACAGCAAAATAAACTGGTTAACTGTTTTGCAGAATGATCTGTTCCAACTGGCGGGCCTGTGCAACACCACTCTGCCGCCATTTTACCTGCCCTTTCTTAAACAGGATAAGCGTCGGAACACCCTGGATCTGGAAAGCACTGGCAACTGCAGGATTTTTATCTACGTCTATTTTAAGGATCGTAGCATGATCGCCCACCTTGGCTTTTAGCTCTTCCAGGATGGGTTTCATCATTTTACACGGGCCACACCATTCAGCAAAAAAATCTACCAGCACAGGTTTATCACCATTGATGATTTCTGAGAAGTTTGCCATAACCTTTGATTTATATAATAAATGCTGCAAAAAGACTGCCAACAGCAACAAAGGAACCTGCACCTAATAATCCCACTCCTCACTGTTCATCTTTTCGGAAAGTGGAATTCTGATAGTAATACGGGTACCCTGGCCGGATGCCGTATCCTTTCTATAGGCTGCTGTAATTATAAAATAACCGTTGAGAAGACTTACTCTGGATTTTATGTTCCGTAAGCCAATACCGTTTATCTCTTTCAAAGCTGCCGCCCCTATTCCTATCCCATTATCTTCCGCAACAATGGTAAGTTCATTTTTCCTGTAACTGAATTCCAGCAATACACTGCTTGCACGTGCATGTTTTACTGCATTGATCATAATTTCCTGCACTATGCGGAAAATACTCAGTTTAACTGCTTCCGAAAAGCGGGCCTCTGTTTCATTAAAATCGAAAAGTATCTCAATACCAGCATCGCCGTTCTGTGCTGTCTTCTGCTGGAGATCGGCAATATAAAGTTCAATAACGCGGTTGAGAGAATGATCCTTTATATATGCGGGCATAAGGTTGTGCGAAATATTACGTGCTTCAGTTTGTATCTGGCCTATGTTGTCACCAAGTCTGGATAATTCATGTTGCAGGGCGTCTGGCTGTAATTGCTTATTACGTGAAAGACTAAGCAGCGAATAGCGAACAGCTGTAAGAGAACTGGAAATACCATCATGAATTTCCCTGGCTATGTTATCACGTTCCTTTTCCTGCGCACGAATTACTTTCTGGTAAGTCTTTAGCCGGTAGCTTGTATATCTTTTTGCAATAGCGTAAGTAAGCAGGATTATTTCAACCAGTATCCCTATTTGTAAAAAAGCTTCTGTAAAATACATCCCCGGTGTAATGCCAAGCTCAAGCAGCGCAAGATTAAAAATGCTGCAGATCTTAAGAATGCTTGCTACAAAATAATAACGTGCTGCAATGGCCCCTTTCAGTAATGCCAGCAATAAAGCAGTAAATACAATAAGCGTACTGCACATGATCACAGCCAGAAAGCAATGTAGGTACAAGCTGTTTACTGCATAGCTACATTCATCTAGATTAACAAACGCGGGAAGCAAGGCAGCAAGTAATAATACAAATTTGGCTACATTGCCTGCACGGTAAATGCGATGATACGAATGCTTTAAATTAAGCAATACCTGGCTGATCTGTATATTCAGGAAAAGATTCAAAGAGGCGAATAGCGGGGCCGAAATAGTATTGAAAGCGGGAAAGTTGGGCCAGATAAATTCAAAACCCAATCCAAAATAACTCAGAAACCAGACAATAGAGCTAAGTATATAAAGTGTATAATACAGGTAAAGCTGGTGCCTGGTATTCATAAAGAACAAGAAACTGAAGATGGCCACAAAAAGCAACAGGCCATAGGTAATACCATCCGAAAGATAACCGCGCGTAACTGTTTTATCAAAGTAGTCTTTCTTACTAATAACAACAGGCAACAGCAATGTATGTCCTACCTGGTTTACAAAGAGGAAATAATCTCTCCTCGATCCTGCCGGCAGTGTAACATGATACTGGAAGTTCTTATGCAGGGAACTTCTCTGCTTAAACGAAATAAGATCGCCAAGCTTACCAAGGGATTGAAGCGAGTCTCCTTTCATTTCAAACAGCTCCAGTTCATTCAGCCTTGGACTTTGTATATCTATCACCATGCTTTCGGCATGGCTGCCGCTGCATTGGGTCAGAGAAAAATGGATCCAATAATGTTGCCTTGCAATCCCACCATTCAATACCGGGACCCGGGCAGGTTTAAATGCATTTTGTTTATAACGTTCAATGACATCGGAAGGAGAGAGAGGCGAAGTAGTTTCATATATCGACCAGCCTCCTGTATTCAGGTAATAAGCCTGCCTGTTTTCTGTGATGCAAATAGTACTATCAGCCGCATGTATACCTATACATGGGTACATTATGCATAGGCAGAAGAAAAGAATTGTTTTCATCGAACAGCTATAATAACAATAAAATCCATTACAGAATCATTTTATATGTAGGATTCTGTTCCTGCGGTATCCGGGCTGTATGACCGGCAGGGTAATGCGCCAGCTTCACAATAAAAACCCCCATCCGCGCGAATGTATCGGAGCGGATGGGGGCCTTGACCAGACTTGGTTATAGCGAATAGGTCAAATGATTAAAGCTCGTGCAGCAGGGCATATACTGCAAAACTCGCAAGCCAGTGCTCACCGCCATAGTTACCGGAAACAACATTAGGCAAACTCGCAGCCAGGTGGCGCGTTGCGCTTTTCAACATCGCTTTGCGACGCGGATCAGCAGCAGGCAAAAACGAGGCAATGCGTTGTAAACACCAGCTCCTGCTAAAACATAAGCCGTCGAGATGAACGATCTGGTAATCGGTTCTGTCGCTCACTACCGGTAATTCCAGCAAATGGCTAAGACCTTGTTGACTTAGAAATGAATTGAACCAGCGCGTGAATTCTTTGGGAGAAAGAATACGGCTCATCAAATCAGCTTCTTCAAGAGCAGGTGATAGAAAGTCGGTGCCGTTGGGCTCCCAGGAGGCCGGGGCATTTTTATCTTTCAAAAACAACTGTTTTGCATGTTTCTTTAATGCCCATTCAAAAGCAGTATCCTTTGCCGCCTGTGCATAGTCGAGCGCGAACACCAGGCCAAAAGCGGTGTTAGGATGAACCCCTGTACGGTTGGGATAAGTTTCTTTAGGCAGATAAACCTTCCACAGTTCTGCTATCCTGGTTACAAGCGGCTGCAGGTTCTCATGCCAGAGTTTGCCCTGAGGATCGTTCCAGGTAATAAGCTCGGCATCCAGTTTAAGAAGCCATGCCCACCCGTAAGTTCTTTCCCAGGTATTGGAGATCATACCCTGGAAATAGGCGGCTTCCTTCTCCATTTTATCATACTGGAGATTTGTATTAAGCGCTTGCCTGATGCGGTCTTCTCCACCTATATTCTTAAATTGTTTTAGTAGCCTTACCAGCATCCAATGCCCATGTACACTGCTATGCCAGTCGAAACATCCAAAAAAAGCCGGGTGCAGCTGACTTGGAGTTAATTTATGATCCGCCTCCTTCATAGAGGTATGACTGGTTTTATTGGGATATTCCTGCTGCAGACACTTGAGCGGCAATGATGCCAGGTGCGCTGCTCCCTGGGGCGTAAGCGTAAAAGCAGTACTGTCACTGTTAACGGTAAATAAGCCTGTTACCGACTGGGCTGTGATCAGGAAAGGTGTTACCAGAATACAACAAATGAAAAAGCATTTCTTCATAGAAGGGTATCTATTTTGCTGCAATTTATAGTAATATTATACGCTGAACTAAAACCGGAACCTTATGTCACAATTAATAACGGGCATACACCACGTTACTGCCCTGGCAGGAGATGCGCAGGAGAATATCGATTTTTATTGTGGGATCCTTGGCGTTCGTATGGTAAAAAAAACCGTGAACTTTGATGCCCGGGAAGTATACCACTTCTATTATGGCGATGAGGTAGGCCACCCCGGCAGTATCCTTACGTTCTTTCCCTATGCAGGTATTGCCGCCGGTCGCCACGGAAAAGGCATGCTGAATACCACCAGCTTCTCAGTGCCGGCCGCTTCTTTCCCTTACTGGGAAGAAAGACTGAAGAAATTTTCAGTGACAACAAAACAACCCGAAGAACGATTCGACGGAGAACTTGTCGTTTATTTTGAAGACCCCGATGGATTAGGGCTGGAACTTGTATTCAACGATAAAGACCAGCGGCCCGGATTTACTTACGGACATATTCCAATAGAACATGCTATCAGGGGCTTCTATAATGTGGAGATCTGGGAAGAAGGTTACGAACGTACAGCAGGATTGCTGACAGAGCAACTGAACCATACACTGATAGCTGAAAAAGGAAACCGCTTCCGCTTTGCAGCCAACGACAGCCCCGGCAACTATATCGATATCTTGTGCGCACCCGATACGCTAAAAGGATTGGGCGGCGGCGGAACAGTACACCACCTCGCATTCAGTACACCCGACAGGGCCAGCCAGGAGCAGGTGCGCATAAAGATCTCCCAGCGAATGCTGAATCCCACACCTGTATTAGATCGCAACTATTTTACCTCCATCTATTTCCGTGAACCTGGTGGCGTTCTTTTCGAAGTAGCCACAGCAGGCCCCGGATTCACAGTAGATGAGGAGAAAGATCATCTGGGCGAAGAACTGAAACTGCCTTCCTGGTTCGAAACTTCCAGGGAACAAATAGAAAAAGCCGTTCCGCCGGTAAGCTTCAAAGCCGACGACTATCGTTAATAAAAAACAGGTCTGCCCACGTGGGCAGACCTGCTACAAATAAACCGGGCGATGTCTATTTGTAGTGGAACACCCATTCGTCACCTTCTTCATTCGAAGGATGAGCGGAATAGGTTGTAACAGACTTGATTTTTTCCAGTTTCCTGTTGGTAATAGTAAAACTGGCGTTGTATTTCCTTTCAACTACAGCCGCATTGCGTCCTTCTGCCCGCGAAACAACGATTTCAGCAGGCAGCCTGTTAAGCTGCGTAAGCAGGGAATAATTGTAGATCATATACAGATCATCAGATACTGCCGGCCCCATAAGGCTGGCGGCATCAAAATCACACTCCTCCGAATAGCCGTGAATAACAGTGGTTGTAACAACACTATTTCCTATAGAAGTTATTTTCGCCGGCAGCCCGTCAATATTATACTGGTACAAGTGCGTGGTATGAAGATGCATGCCACTGCTGTCGGCAGTGAAATATTGCATTTCTTCCAGCATCCCGTTAGGGGCGTACGAGAACACCAGCTTATAGCCATTGGTCGCACTGTCTTTGCCGGAAGATGTTACAGTGGTCAGATAGCCATTCGTATAACTGTAAATGGCGGCCGGCTCACCGTTTACCGCTGTGCGTGTCAGTTGTTTATCAGCATAGGCATATGCTGTGAACGATGGCGCCAGCTCATTGTTATAAAATACCTCCGCCAGGGTGCTGTCCGCATTATAGGAATAAATAGCAGTGGTATTGCTGTTCTTAAATTCCACTTTATCAAGAAGATAGGAAGACATATGTGTTGGGGCAATTGCCTGCAGCCCCGACTTGTCCTTTGAACAACTGCCGAGCAGAATGGTGAAAAAAAGGACAATCGCGACACTGGATCTCATACAAGCCTGTTTTCTTACATAAAAGATACATTCCGGTGAATGATCGTTGCATGAAAACACAGATTTTTAAATGGCTATTTTGAAACGGACAAATCGGGTTTTGAGAAAGAATTGCGAAGTTTGTTTTGTCATGGAAAAGAAAAAGCCCGATGTAGACGTAATAGAGAAAGTGCTGGATGCCTGTTATAAGGCCAACCCCGACGCTTTGTTTGTAATGAGTCTCATGCACCAATACGAGGAAAGAGGTAGTTTAAGCAAGAAACAGCTACAGGGACTCTTCGAAAAGGCAAAAAAAGTACGCGATCTGCCACCCAACCTGCTGGCTACCCTGGAAGCCAGGATCTTAAAAATGCCAACCCGGAATAAAGCCCTACCCGATCTGGAAAAAGTGAAAGCCGCCCCCTTCACAAAAGATGCGCATGCCGGCGCGCTTATCAACGACATCCTAACCCGGTATCCCCAGCATAAAAGGGTCTTATTCCTCAAATCCCGCTACGACAATAACGAAGTGTTATCTCCCTCCGAAGTCAGCGAACTCGAAAAGTTCGGTAAAATATTATTGAAATAATACCGCCTGCTCTAAAGAGCTGCATTACTTGGTTACAAAAGCTTCATGCTTTTAAATACCCTCCCGTTATGCGTTTGTTGCTGTTTTTCCTCAGATATATAACAAGTAAAACGCTGATTTACTGAAATATTATATCTAACCGTATGCAGGCACGGTCCTTTTGGCCCCATTTTAAACCTTAGATTATGAGACCTATCTGGACGGGCGCCATCGGTTTTGGCCTTGTAAACATCCCGGTTAAATTATACAGCGCTACACAGGGCAGCGAGCTGGATCTGGATATGCTGGATAAAAAAGACCTTTCCAATATAAAATTCAAAAGAGTGAACGAGAGTACCGGCAAAGAAGTTCCCTGGAGCCAGATTGTAAAAGGATACCTCATGAACGATAAATATGTAATTCTCTCCGATAAGGATTTCGAAAGCGCCAACGCCGAAAAAACAAAAACGATCTCCATATCAGAGTTCGTCAACGAAACGGAGATAGATCCCGTATATTACGAAACTCCCTATTACCTGGAACCCGATAAATCCGGGGTAAGAGCCTATGCCTTGCTGCGCGAAGCTTTGGCTAAAACAGGTAAAGTAGGTGTCGCAAGTTTCGTTATGCGTAACAAAGAAGGCCTGGCAATACTGCGCGCCCAGGACGATGTAATACTGCTCAACCGTATCAGGTTTCACCAGGAAATAAGACCACAGACAGATCTTAACCTGCCTAAAAAATCGTCGGTCAAACCTGCTGAACTGAAAATGGCAATATCCCTTATAGACCAGTTGACAGAACCTTTCGATATCTCAAAATACAAAGACACCTATACCGATCAATTGATGAAGGTCATTAAGGCAAAAGCAAAAGGCGCCAAGCCCAAAGTATCACACCTTAAAGTTGTCCATAAAAAATCCAGTGACCTTCTGTCTCAATTAAAAGCAAGCCTGGGAGGAAGTGGAACCAGGCGGAAGAAGGCCTCATAATCCGGCGACTCTCAATACCTGCAAAAGCAAAGCCTTACAAAAACACAGAAAGGAATGAAGTTGCAGATCTATCAAAAAATGGTAACTTTTGCATTAAAAGAAACCATATGGAAACGGCTGCCAAGATTCTGATCGGTCTTATTGCGATAGAGCATCTTTATATTTTGTGGATGGAGATGTTTGCCTGGGAAACCGCCGGCAAACGTACTTTTAAAAGCTTACCTGAACATTTGTTTAAACCCACAAAAGCCTTGGCCGCAAACCAGGGGCTGTACAATGGCTTTTTATCCGCCGGGTTAATATGGTCTTTGTGTGTCGGCGATATCCAATGGCAGCGGAATATAGCATTGTTCTTTTTAGCATGCGTAGCAATAGCCGGCATCTATGGAGCCGCCACCGCCTCCAGGCGCATCTTCTTTGTACAGGCCCTGCCAGCTATAGCAGGCTTGTTATTGGTATGGCTGAAATAACGTAATTATTTCCAGTCTATAGTAAGATCCCGGTATTCAAATTTGATAGTGCTGCTATGCTTTTCATGAAAATAATCTACAGCAACCAGCTTGAATAGCTGCGTGGACGGTAATACTTTTTTGAAAACAATTGTCGCCTTGATAGGTGTTTCTGTATAGGCGGTATTCGCTCTCCATGAACTACCTATATGAGTATCATCGGTCGGGTATTCATTTCCTTCTGCATCAATGGCCTGCGCCCTGTCAAAAGAAACCCTTTGATTGGGATCATGATTTACAATCGTAAGTGTAAGCGTTACTGTTTGTTCTTTTTTATTACCTTCAACCTTGATAATATTGAAATCAATATTTAAAGAAGTAGCTGTTTTTACAGGGGTAGTGATCTTTAATGCTTTTCGCAGGTATTCATTTTCTTTCTTTACTTCGTCGCAGGCAGATTGAGAAAACGCAGTTGATGGAATGAGAACAATGGCGAAAAAGCATAGAACGCAGTTTAACTGTCTCATAGTGTAATCATTTTACGGTTAATATTGTATTTTTCTTTCGACAATTTACAAAAAATAAAATGATTAACTTTTCCCGCCACTATTTTTCAAATCATACCTGTTAGTACCATTCACCCCCCAAAAACAGGCTCCGCCATTAGGCAATAGCACCGCTTCTGCATCAATTAAAACACTCCCCCCAACAGTTACAAAAGAATGCGCTTTATATACGGCCTTACAAGCCGCCTTAGAGCCGCCCGGGAGCTACTCCCATAAACGAAATCAACTTGATCCCGAATCCCCGCCCACAAATTTTCGAACTGATCCTTTATTTTTCCGGAATTAAAAGGCGCTGACTTATCAGATGAATTTATTGAACAAAGAACAATTGCCTTTAAAGTAAGCGCCATTGATAAAGTGCTTCGCTTACACGTTGCTCCCGCTGCTGGTGTTGAAGGAAAGCTGACAAATGCACATTTCCCGTCATACTTTTGGTGGAATGGCTGGGGATGCTATTCCTATTCAGATGCTACAGAAACTTTACCGGCACTCTCATGTATCTACTACCATTGCTTACCAAGCCAATTTTATTAATCAGGCAGCGGACGATGCATTAGATGCTGTCATTGAAAATCGAGTTAAAAAGAACCCCAAACCATAACATGCCCTAGTTGTTTTTCCAGACCTCTTGCCATCTTTTAAATTCTGATGGTCGTATGTGATACCTGGCAAAATTTCCTTCATGGACTGCCAACAATTCTGTTTCAACCGCTTCAATAAACTTTGTTTGATCTTTGTCAAACAGCTCAGCTTCGCCGTGTATCAAATCTGTTGCTTGTTTAGGAGTTAACGCTTGGGATATGATTTCAGTGATTAGACTTTTTATAGGTTCTCGGTATTCCAATCTGAATGGGTCAGGTTCACCTAACGATTGGCGTAATGCTGCATAACGTTGGGCTGATCTTTCATAAGCCCACATAAATACATCTTTGAAAAGCTCAATCCTGTTTAATTCATAAATACCCATGATGCCCTGTACATAGATCTCACCGGGAACATCTACGAAGGCCAAAGGTGAAAAATTATGTTTGTTCAAAGGAATATTGGCAGCCAGACGTGAAACCCTTTTGTTTACATCGTCAAAAGGCTGTAAGTAGGGCAACTGGACCATGATGAAAAAAGCCTGTTCAAAGGGATTTTCTATCTGGTTAGCTTTATCAAGCAGCAATTCAAACATTTCTTCTATTTGCTGCGGTATGCTTAAAGGAGTAAATACTGAATTACTGATACCCACCCCCATGCTTCTAAGCCGCCCGGATGCTGCCGGATCTGGCAAAAGGTTGCTTGATAACATGGCGTGCAGGTTGGTTAACGTATATCTGTTTAAGCCAATTTCCTCGCTGCCCTGGACAATAAATTCAATAGCATCCTTATGGTTCAGGATCATTTGTGCTTCTGCTGCTGTTTTATTGTCAGCTTCTTCCCCTTGTGAAATCAGGCGTTGTGTATCCAGTAAGCTATATGTATTTCCTTCCAAGCGGCTAGAATTCCAGGACAAGTCTATAAGCAATCTTTGCAAAACTTCTTTAGCGTATGTTCCTGCTGGCTGGTTTAAACGTGCCGTTTTACCCAGAGAGGCGAGTTTGTTTTTATCTTCTGGCGTTAAGTAGCTGTCGATATTTGGGCGATAACTGGTTAGAAATTTCAGGTCATACCCGACTGGATGGCGTTTTGCGCTTGGCTTTGAAATGATAGCCTTTATTTCCTTACCCATAGTGGATAACGGGACAATCTCGTCCTCTGTATCCTTAATGACCTCAGGATATGAAATATGAATAGGATGATACAATGTGCTTTTACGCTGGCCGGATATACTGATGCGTCCTTGATCGGCCAATTCTTTTAATCGTCGTTGAAGGGTTCGCAATTCAAGCCCTGTAATCTGGCGAATATCTTCGATTGAGGTCCCATCCTTAAATTTTTTCAGGGACTGCTCAACTAGATTTAATTCTTGCTCTAACTGTTGTTTGGTTATTCTCATGGGCTGTTTACACGACTATTATAGGATTTATGCGACTAATATACCCTATTTATTGTCGCAAATCAAGTTTTTACGACAATAAAGTCTAATAATAGTCGTAAAAATCGCATATACGACTAATACTCTTAGTTATACGACAATAAATTTGAGGTTTCTTTTTCTTTTCATAGCTGTCTTTCTGGGCACCATCCCTGACAGGACCATGAACGGAGCGTCGCCTTTACATTTGCCCAGGGAACCGAACGCTGGTATCCCCCCAAACACCCCGCACGAGCAACAAACAGGCAAATAATTTATCATTGCACCCAATTTATAGGCAACTGTGTTTAAC